>JAZNAT010000069.1:0-2945 GCA_045586665.1 Endomicrobiaceae bacterium
AGATAAAGAAAGATAAACATATTAAAATATTGTCTAATAATAAAACTTATGAATTTTATAATAAAAATTTTAATAATGATATATTCAAAAATTATGCTATCATTTTCGATAGTGAATATTCTATATATAGAAATACACACTTTAGATTTACAAAATGTAATATCGGTGCCAAGCAGACATATGTTTTTTTAGGATGTTCCTTTGTATTTGGTTTAGGTTTAGATGATGATAAAACATTGCCATGTTGTTTTTCCAAAAAGTTTAATTTTAAAAAAAATGTTGTAAATTGTAGTGTTTCCGGACAATCAACAAATACGGCATTAAATATTTTAAATAATTACACATTTGAAAAACTAATACAAAAAAATTCAAAAATTAAACATTGTTTCTATTTTTTAATAAAAGATCATATATACAGAAACTTTAGATATGAGGATAATGCAGCTTGTATAGATGGATATTTATATAAAGATAACAAATGGTATATACCAACAGCATTAGGAAAAATAAAATATATATTTGCAAGAAGTTATATTTTTAGAAAAGTTTTTCTTCCTGTTATAGATGGATATTTTGAGCAATATTATGAAGATTATATGATAAAAAGTTTGGAAGAAATTAATACGATGGTAGAAAGAAAATATAATTCAAAGTTAACAATAGTAGTGTGGACTGAATTCCTTTCTGAAAGTTTTGTAAATAAATTAAAAAAAACGGAGTTAGATTTAATATTTTTACTGGAATACTTTAATTCGGAAGAAGATGGGTATAAAATAAAACATGATGGTCATCCGACAGCAAATGCCAATGAAGAAATTGCAGAAATTTTATATAACCATATAAATAATAAATAGTATTTTAGTAATCAATGACAACAGCAAAGTGTATCATTACAGAAAAATTCTAGGAAATTTTTTTACTTGGAATGTTCTGAAATTCAAATCTGTATTTCTGTTTAACATCCGGATACTTTTGATGGTCAACTTCCGAAGTGAACATATCGTAAGGTCTTATATATAAACCGGTATTTCCGTACAAAGCTCTGTACACTACATACTTTTCACCTGTTTCACTGTGAGTTGCAACATCTTCAACTAAATAATAGTCACCTTTAAAATGTTTATATATCCCTTTTTTCAGTTCCATGTTTTTATCCTTTGATAAAAAAATTCGTTTCATTTAGCTCAATATGTTTTTAATCGCATTAAAAACTTCTTCAACAGAAACAAGTTTCATACAATCCACTTTCGTACATGTGCGGTTTCTACACGGCTGGCAAGGTACTTTCTTTTGAATAACCGTAGTGTTCCCTTTGAATGGTCCTGTTCTTTTAGCATCTGTCGGACCTAAAATTGCAACTGACGGAACTTTTAGTGCTGTTGCTATATGCATAGGACCTGCTTCGTTTGCTAAAAACAAACTTGCAAGTTTAAATATTGCCATCAATTGTTTTAATGTTAATTTACCGGTTAAATTTATTATCTTTTTTGTTTTAGAAAGAGATACTATCTCTTCATCAAGCCCTTTTTCGCTTGCACCACCTTCTTTACCACCGATAAGCATTACATTAACATCGTAATTTTCGTTTATTAAATCTATGGTTTTTGCAAACTTTTCACTTTGCCATCTTCTTGATATCCAACCGCCACCCGGATGAACCAAAACAATTTTTTTATTTAAATCAACATTTTCTTTTTTCAATATTTCTTTTACTTCGTTAATATATTTTTCGTCTACATGCAAACTGTATTCCAAGTTGTCCGTATCAACCGGACAACCGAGATATTTTGCAACTGCCAAATGTCTTTCTATACAATGTGTATCTTTTTTCCAAGGCTTAATTTCTTTAGAAAATAACCATGAAAGTTCTCTCATACCGTTTGTGGAAGAAGATGCAAGTTTATATTTTGCTCCGGACATTTTAACTATAAATGCGGATTTAAAAAGTCCGTGAAAATCGATACTTAAATCAAACTTTTCCGCTCTTAAAATTTTGTACATTTTTTTTAAATATGAAAGAGTTATATGTCTTCTATCAAACACTATCAAGTTATCGATTAACGGATTATCTTTTATTATATCCGCACATCTTTCATCGGCTATCCAACTTATATATACATTAGGATAAGTTTTTTTTATTTGTGTTACTGCAGGTAAAGCAAATATTATGTCACCCATTCTGCTTGGTTGAACTATCAATATTTTAGGTTTTTCGCTTTGTTCCAAAAATTGTTTTATATCGTTACGCATTTATGTGCTCTTCAATTATTTTTATGTTTTTTTCTATGGCGCCTTTTTGATTTTTTACTATTTTGAGGGCTTTTTTACCTGTTTGTACTCTAAAGTCCGATTCTTGCAATAGTTTGTCGGATATTTCAATCAATTCTTTTTCATTACTTACTTCAAAAGCACCGTTATTTTTTAATGATGCTGCTTCGTTTTCAAAATTGTACATATATTGGCCGAAAATTATCGGTTTGGAATATGCCGCAGCTTCTATCGGATTTTGACCGCCTTTGTTTACTAGTGAACCGCCTATAAAAACGATATCGGATATCGAATATATTGACTGCAATTTACCGAAAACGTCAACTAAAATAACATCTTTTCCTGTTTTTTCCGGAACCGAAAACGGGCAAAAAGATAAACCGTTTTTTTGAAGCGAGTTTGAAATTTCCGCTACTCTTGAAATGTGTCTTGGCGCAATTATAAGTTTTAAATTTTTAAACTTTTTTTTCAGCTCTTTATATCCGCTTATTAATATTTCTTCTTCACCTTCTCTTGTACTTCCTGCAGTAAAAATCAAATCGGTTTCGGCAAAAAAGAAATTTTCTTTCGACATTGTTTCTTTTGTAAAATCTCTGTCGTATTTTATGTTTCCCGTAGTTTCTACTTTTTCTTTGTTGTTTGTCAAAGAAACGAACCTGTCATAATCGTTTTTGTTT
>JAZNAT010000070.1:0-5098 GCA_045586665.1 Endomicrobiaceae bacterium
AATCATAATCTTCTAAATATTCATAAAAATTATAATTCATATCTACATTATTTCTATAATTAGATAATCTTAAATAATCAAAAAAATTACTTGCATAAAAATTGGTATAATACCTGTTATCAATTTGTTTAACGACAAAAATTAACAAATCCGATAAAAATTTATTTTTACCCATATATGTTTTTATTTTTTTAAAACTTTTTTAAGTTTTGTTAAAAAAAGTTCGTTCTCTTTTCTCGTACCGATTGTAACTCTTACGTATTCGGGCAAATCATACTCATCCATAGCTCTTATAATTACGCCCTCATGAAGCATTTTTACAAACACGTCTTTTCCTTTAAAAGGTGCTACCGACATTAAAAAGAAATTTCCTACGGAATCTATGTATTTTATACCGAGTTTTTTCAGGTTATCGAATATAAATTTCATTTCCGTACGAACATGTTTCAAACTTTTTGTAACCTGAGATTTATCCTGCAAACTGGCAACGGCTCCGGCTTGAGCGAATTTGTTTAAATTAAACGGCGGTCTTATTCTTTCAATATAATCTATTACGGTAGGACTTGACAACCCGTAACCTACTCTTGCTCCGGCCATTGCATAAATTTTTGAAAAAGTTCTCAATACTATCATGTTAGGATATTTTTTTAAAAGTTTTATCGTGTCTGGAAAATCTTTTTTATAAGAAGCGTATTCGTAATATGCTTCGTCGGAAATTACCAAAGGTTTTAATCCGTATTTGTTTACGGGTAATGCTTTTAAAAACTCTTCATACTCTTTTGCATTGTTATAAGTTCCCGTAGGGTTATTCGGGTTTGTAATAAAAACGGCTTTCGTATTTTTTGTACAGGCTTTAGCCATGGCGTTTAAATCGTGTACGAATCCGTCTTTCATCGGAACTATTACGCTTTTTGCATCCATAATTTTTACCGCCATTTGATACCTTGTAAAAGCGTGTTTTGAAATTACGATTTCATCTTCTTTGTTAAAAAAAACTCTTGCTATAATTTCTATAAGCTCATCGGAACCGCAACCGACAATAACATTGTTAACATTCATTTTGTAATGTTTTGCAATAGCCGTTTTAAGTTCGGTGGAATTGAAGTCAGGATAAAAATAAACTTTATCGGCAACGTCTTTCATAGCTTTTACGGCTTTTTTTGAAGGACCTAAAGGATTTTCGTTAGAGGCTATTTTTATTATACGTTTTAATCCGAGCTCTCTTTTTAAAGTCTCAATAGGTTTGCCTGCAACATAAGGTTCAAAAGTCAAACAATTTTTTCTTACCAAATCTTTTGCATCAAATTTTTTCATTTTTATTTCCCCCGTAATTAAATCAAATCGGCTTTAGGATAAGAACCTAAAATTTTTAAAAAAATGCAGTGTTCGTTAATTCTTTCAAGCGTATCCGATACTTTTTTATCACAGATATGTCCTTCAAAATCTATAAAAAACATGTATTGCCAAACTTTCTTTTTTGTAGGGCGAGACTCAATTTTTGTCAAATTGATTTTATTTTTACTGAACTCGGACAATATATTGTAAAGAGTGCTGACTTTATCTTTTATAGTAAAAATTATGCTGGTCTTATCGTTGCCTGTTTCGGACGTTTTACCGTAACCTAAAACAAAAAACCTCGTCCAGTTATCTTTACTGTCTTCTATTGATTTTACAAGCACGTTCAAATTATAAATTTTAGCGGCAACTTCCGAAGATATTGCAGCCGCTTTAGAATTTTGGCATGCCAGCTGTGCCGCATGCGCCGTAGAGTTTACCGGAAAAAGTTCCGCATACGGCAAATTTTTACGCAGCCAACCGCTGCACTGAGCTATTGCCTGATGATGAGAATAAACGACTTTGATATTTTCAAGTTTCGTTTTTGATAACAGACAATGGGAAACTCTCATATTGATTTCATTTACTACTTTCAAATTCGTATCGACAAGCTCGTCCAACGTAGTATTTACGGAACCTTCATTCGAATTTTCTATCGGAACGACGGCAAAATCCGCTCTATGCTTTTCAACTTCTTCTATAACGTCGGACAGTCTTTTTACAGGAATAAAATCAACTTTGGAACCGAACTGTTTTAAGCTTGCCTGATAACTGAAAGTAGCTTTAGGTCCCAAATATGCAATTTTTAATTTTGATTCAAGCCCTCTACATACTCCGATTATTTCCCTGTATATGTAAGTGATATCCTGTTTGGTTAAAGGACCTTCATTGTTTTTCACAAGATTATTTATAACTTCGGTCTCTCTTGACGGGACATAAACAACAGACGAAGTCTGTTTTATTTTACCTATTTCTACGGCATTTTCCGCCCTTTCGTTAAGTAAATTTAAAATTTTTTTATCAATATCGTCTATCTTTTTTCTGTACTGAGAAAGTTTGTTTTTCATAAAAAATCCATAATATAAATATCTTAATATTATACTACTATTAAAATTTTTTTCAAACATTCAATTTTTTTGCCATTTGCAAAATACGTTTACTTTTTAGTAAAATCTGTTAGTTTTTGAGTAATACAAACCAATACGCAAAATTTAAGAGGTGGCAAAATGAGTTGTATGTGTTCGGAAGAAGTAAAAAAAATGTGTCCGGTTGCAAAAGGGGCAAAACACGGTCCGGCACCGATACCGGAAGAAGGTAAATGGGTAAAAGCTAAAGAAATTACCGACATCAGCGGTTTGACGCACGGTGTAGGTTGGTGTGCACCGCAGCAGGGAGCCTGCAAACTTACGCTTAACGTAAAAAACGGTATAATCGAAGAAGCTTTGGTTGAAACTTTAGGATGTTCCGGAATGACGCATTCTGCGGCAATGGCTGCGGAAGTTTTATCGGGAAAAACGCTTCTTGAAGCATTGAATTCCGATTTGGTATGCGATGCGATAAATACGGCAATGAGAGAACTTTTCTTGCAGATAGTTTACGGAAGAACTCAAACGGCATTTTCCGAAAACGGTCTTCCGGTAGGAGCCGGTCTTGAAGATTTGGGTAAAGGATTGAGATCTCAAGTCGGAACGATGTACAGCACGAAAGAAAAAGGTGTCAGATATTTGGAAATGGCGGAAGGTTACGTTTTGGAAATCGGGTTGGACAAAAATTCGGAAGTTATCGGATACAAATACGTTCATATCGGCAAAATGATGGAAGCCATAAGAAAAGGAGTCGATCCGAAAGAAGCTCTTGAAAAAAATACCGGAACTTACGGAAGATTTAACGAAGCCGTTAAAAAAATAAATCCCAGACACGAATAAAATGCTTTCGCATTTTTGTTGGAAAGTTGAACGGTTGGTGATTATAAACTAAAAATAAACGGAGTTAAAAATATGGTTACATTTGAAGGTTATGAAAGAAGAATAGACAAAATCAATGCTTGTATGAAAAAGTACGGCATAAAAGATTTGGAAGATGCAAAAGCAATTTGTTCTGCAAAAGGTATAGACGTTGAAGCAATAGTTAAAGGCGTTCAGCAAATAGCGTTTGAAAATGCCGTTTGGGCATATACTTTGGGGGCTGCCGTTGCAATAAAAGAGGGTGCAAAAACGGCATCGAAAGCCGCCGAACTTATAGGTATAGGTCTTCAGGCATTTTGTATTCCCGGTTCGGTTGCCGATCAAAGAGCCGTAGGTTTGGGACACGGAAACTTAGCTGCAATGCTTTTAAGAGAAGAAACGAAATGTTTCTGTTTCTTGGCAGGACACGAATCTTTTGCAGCTGCAGAAGGTGCAATAGGTATAGCAAGAACGGCAAACAAAGTCAGAAAAGAACCTTTAAGAGTTATTCTTAACGGCCTTGGTAAAGATGCTGCATACATAATTTCAAGAATCAACGGTTTTACCGCAGTTGAAACCGAATACGATTATTCTACTGGAAAATTGAATATAGTCAACGAAAAAGCTTTTTCCGACGGAGATAAAGCAAAAGTAAAATGTTACGGTGCCGACGACGTTTCCGAAGGCGTAGCGATAATGATACATGAAGGAGTAGACGTTTCGATTACCGGAAACTCTACAAACCCGACGAGATTCCAGCATCCGGTTGCAGGAACCTACAAAAAGTGGGCGATAGAAAACGGTAAAAAATATTTCTCGGTAGCTTCCGGCGGAGGAACGGGAAGAACGTTACATCCCGACAATATGGCTGCAGGTCCTGCTTCTTACGGTATGACAGATACTATGGGCAGAATGCACGGCGATGCACAGTTTGCAGGTTCGTCTTCTGTTCCTGCACACGTTGAAATGATGGGACTTATCGGTATGGGTAACAACCCTATGGTAGGCGCATCTGTTGCGGTTGCAGTTGCCGTCGAACAGGCAGCAAAATAAGAGCATAAAAACAAAAAAGTCCTTGACATAAAAAAACAAATAAATTATAATACTTACAAGTCGTAAATGATAGTAAAAAACAAACAAAATAAAAAAAAGGAGAAGGATTAAATGAGAAAGGCAAAAGGTTTCACATTAGTTGAGTTGGTTATCGTAATCGTCATTGTCGGTATCTTGTCTATCGTAGCAGTACCTATTTACAGAGGATATACAAGAAAAGCTATGGCAACCGAAGGTAAAGCATTGTTAGGCACAATTCAAACGGCACAAAAAGTTTATTTCGCAGAATATGCAAACTTCTATAACGCCGGAACGGCATCTTTTGTTGAAATTTTAGATGTTGATGCAAGACCTAATAAATACTTTACGTCTTTCACGGTTACGTCTAGCGGTAGCGGTTCAGGTGCATCTTTTCAGGCTTCTACAACAGGTATTGGTGGTGCATCGGGTATTTCTCTTACATTGGATGCAAAACAGAGCGGTGCTCCTACATTTACCGATTCCGGTTTGAACAACTAATTGATTTTTACAATAAAAAAGAGCTATGTATTTTACATAGCTCTTTTTTTTATTTTTATAAAAATACAATTTCGGCTATTAATTAATAAAAGTAACTTTCATTTAACATAAAAAAGGCGTACACCGCAATTTAAACGATGTCCGCCTTTTATATTTTCTTTTATTTTTACCGGATTTTTTTATAAGTTAGTTTTTATTTTCGTTCTGAAAATAAAAATCTGTAAATCCGAGTCACTACTTTATGCGCG
>JAZNAT010000071.1:0-14209 GCA_045586665.1 Endomicrobiaceae bacterium
CTTGGCCTCCGACTTGTTAACTACCGCATACGGATAAATTCCGTACACAAACGGGAAAAATGCATAAACAAAATCTTGCACCTGTTTTTTCGTCATGTCGGGACAAAATTTTTTAATAAGTTTTGCAACCGTTTTTATTGAAGTTCCGAAGGCAACTTTAAATTCTACAAGTATTTCCGGACGACTGTTTGCTTCCATATCAAAATGGTTCATGCTCATAAGTTTTAACATTTGTTCCCTTTTTTCAAGAGATTTGGCTATTGCTTTTGCAATTTGTTCTTTACTTAACTTTTTATTTTGTTCTATAATTTTGTTTAAATCGACAGTCCAAAGTTCATATTCTTTTTTATTTAATGTAAGAAAAATTTCTTCTTTCGTATGAAAATAGTTATAAATCGAAGTTCTTGTAAATGTTGTAGAACCTGCAATAACTTTCATTGTAATATCTTTAAAACTCATTGTTTTATAAAGTTTTTCACAGGCATCAACTATTTCTTGTTTTCTTGCAGTAAGCAATTCTTTTGAGTTTAACATTTTTCGTCCCATATTTTTTGATTGGTTTCATACATATACTAAATTTTATGCCGACCTTGTTTTTGTGCTTTTTAAGTTTGTCATTACGTGCTTGATGCGGAATTTATTTTCTAAGATTCATACCTCAAATTGCCATCAGAAAATTTTATTTTTTTATAAACTTGTCGTCGGATTGAGGAATACCGTTAATATCTTCAACATATCTTTCAACTTTCATGTGTAAATCGTATTTGTTTCTTAGTTCTGTAATTTTTTTCATCATAGGCGACGAATGGTGAATGTCGATAGCTTCTTGATTTTCCCAGCTGTCTATCAAAAGAACGGTTTCTTTATCGTTTGCAGGGAAAAAATATTCGTATCTTTTGTTACCTTTTTCTTTACGGATAGCCGATGCCGTTCCGGACTTTTCCATTTCTTTAACGAACTTTTTCGCATTTCCTTTTTTGCCCGTATAATAAATGTTAATCGTTATTGAAGGTTCTTTAACGGCTGTTTCTTCCGTTTTGTTTTGTGCATAAGATATCGAACTTAAACTTAATATCGTAGCGACCAACAAAACAAACTTATACGCTTTTTTCATAATGCAATCTCCTTAAAAAATATATCGTATTTTGTGCTGACACAGTGTCAATACGGTTATTATAATATTATTCTGACACCTTGTCAATATGAATTTTTTTTGTTAAAATTCACATACATTTAAAATGAAATAGGAGAAATTTATGAGAATAAACCATTTTGCTTTAACAGTAATTTCATTATTATGCTTTCAAACTTATTCTTTTGCAAAAGAAACGGAAATTTACGATGTTCATCAACATTATGTTCCTGAAAGTTATAAACAAGCTCTTTTAAAGCACGGAACAAAAGGTACTGAATCGGACGGGTTACCTTTACCGAGGTGGTCTGTTGAAGAACAATTGAAGTTTATGGACAAATTTAACATAAAAACCGCTTATATTTCTTTAGCTACTCCTCACCCGTATTGGAACGATGAAGAAGAAACGATTAATATTGTCCGAGAAATAAATAATGAAGGTGCGGAAATAGTAAAAAAGTATCCTGAAAGGTTTAAACTTTTGGCTACACTTCCTTTACCTAATGTAGAAAATTCAATAAAAGAAATAGATTATGCTTATGACACACTTAATGCCGTCGGTATAAAATTACCTACAAATGCAGGCGGAATTTATTTAGGAGAAAAAGTATTTGACCCTGTATTTGAAAAACTTAACGAAAGAAAAGCAGTTATTGTTTTACATCCTGTTTCACAAGCATCAGTTCCGGATACAATTTTTAAGCAGTTTCCTCCTGCCGTAGTTCAATATTTGCAAGAAACGACTACCGCCGTTATGAATTTGATTTTGAGCGGAATAATAGAAAGATATCCCGATATAAAAATTGTTATTCCTCACGGCGGTTCTTTACTTCCCGCATTGGCAGACAGGTTGGAAGCGATGCAAGGTTTGTTGGAATTAAAAGCCGGCAGGAAAATTCCGCCAATAAAAGAAACTCTTTCTAAATTTTATTATGATTTGGCAGGCTTTCCCGTTCCTAATCAACTTTACGGTTTGTTGAATATGACGGATGCCGATCACTTACTATACGGCAGCGATTATCCTTATGCTTTTGAAAATTATATTCAACCGCAAAAAGAAAAACTTGAAAAAAACAAACTTTTAACCAGAAAGCAGAAAACAAAAATATTTAAACAGAATGTCGAACTGCTTTTTAAATAATTTTTTTATAATGTCCAAGCTGCACTTTGTTTTTGCAGTTGCATCATACGGTTGAAAATTCCGTTTCGCTCGATAAGTTCTTCCGGTGTTCCTTGTTCGGCAATTTTACCGTCTTGTAAAACGACTATTTTGTCGGCTCCGGAAACGGTTCTCATGCGGTGTGCGATAACCAGAACGGTTTTATTTTTTATCAAACGTGAAATTGCATTTTGAACCTGCGTTTCGTTTTCAACGTCAAGAGAAGCCGTTGCTTCGTCAAGCAAAATTATCGGTGCATCTTTTAAAAATGCGCGTGCAATTGACAACCTTTGGCGTTCTCCTCCGGACAATGCAAAACCGTTTTCCCCTATACGGCTGTTCCAACCGTCGGGCAACTTGTTGACGAAGTCTTGACAGTTTGCAAGTTTTGCAGCTTCTATTACTTGTTCGTCGGTAGCATCTTTTTTGCCGATACGTATGTTTTCCAAAATCGTGTTATCGAAAAGTAAAACGTCTTGAAAAACTATCGAATATAAAGATAAAAGTTTTTCAGGATCGACTTTCGAAATGTCCAAACCGCCTACGGTAATTTTACCTTCTTTTATATCCCAAAACCGTGAAGCAAGACGCGAAACGGTAGTTTTTCCGCTTCCGGACGGTCCTACAAGTGCGGTAACTTCGCCTTGTTTTGCCGTAAAAGAAATATTTTTTAAAACGCTTTCCTGCTTGTCGTAAGAAAAACTTACGTTATCAAAAACTATATCGTATCCGTTATTCATTAAGAAACCGTATCCGGACTGCGACGGTTCAGACAATATTTTGTTTAACCGTATTATGCTCGTATTTGAAACGATTACTATAGCCAAGTTTTGTAAAGCCGTTTCCAGCGGTTCGTATATTCGGGATGCTACCAATAAAAACATAAAAAACGTAAGTACGTCCAAACTTCCTTTAAGTAAAAGAACCGAACCCATGAGAGCAACCGAGGCTATAGCGAGCTTACAAATCAACATTGCAGAAACTACAAAAACCGTTCCTGCGAATTCGGAAATTTTCGAACGGTTTTCCAAATTTTTTATTTTGGTATCGAGCCCTTCCATATATTTTTGTTCCGCATTACATGACTTTAAATCACGGACGGTTTCAATAGCTTCCTGTATACCGTCTTCGCATGCAACTTTTGCCGCAGTTTGTTTTTCCGTTAAGTTTTCCAATATTTTCGATGAAAAAATTACTATTGCAAAAGCTACTGGCAAAACCCAAAGAGCTGCCAGTGCCATTTTCCAATTGAAAAAGAAAAGTCCCGTTCCTACAAAGGCGGCCGTTATAAGTGCTGCAATAAGCTGCGGAAAGTAATGGGAAAAAGTCATTTCCAAAAATG
This sequence comes from Endomicrobiaceae bacterium, assembly GCA_045586665.1. Lineage (GTDB taxonomy): Bacteria > Elusimicrobiota > Endomicrobiia > Endomicrobiales > Endomicrobiaceae > Ruminimicrobiellum. The sequence continues at coordinate 3,634 of JAZNAT010000071.1, forward strand.
CGGTGTCCGACATTATCGTGCTTGTCAAATCCGCCAAATCTCTTTTACCGAAAAAGGATAACGGAATTTTACGCAGTTTTTCTGCAAGCCAAATACGTTTTACGCCGCTTTCTCTATATGTCGCATAATATGTATAGTTGTATTGAAGTAAAGTAGTAAAAAATATTATTGCCGCACATACTATACATCCGACGATATAAAATACGCCATCGGATACGGTAATGTTATTTTTTAAAAGTTGAGAAACGAAAAAATAAATAAGTCCTACCGGAAAAATAAGAGAAATGTTTTGTAAAGATGACGCGATGCATGCTTTAACCAAATCTTTTGCTCCTTGTTTTGACAGAGCGAATTTTTTTTGTATTTTTTCTATCATAATTACACCTCTTTTGCCACTTTCCATTTTACGGAAGTTTGAAAATTTTGCCACATGCGTGCAAATATCCCGTTTTGCCGTTCAAGTTGCTCGTAAGTTCCGCTTTCTTCAATACGTCCGTCTTTTACAACAAAAATTTTATCGGCATTTATTACCGTTGACAGACGATGTGCAATCATAATTACCGTTCTGTTTTTTGAAAGTTCGCCGAACGCTTTTTGAATAAGAGTTTCGTTGTCAGGGTCGGCAAAAGCCGTAGCTTCGTCCAAAATAACTATCGGAGTATTTTTTAAAATTACTCTTGCAATCGCTATACGTTGTTGTTGTCCTCCGGAAAGAAAAATTCCGTCAGTTCCTATTACCGTATCGACACCTGAAGGAAGTTTTTCCAAAATGTCTCTGCATTGCGCTTTTTCCAGCACCTCAAGAACTTCGCTGCGCGATGCGTCCGGTTTTGCGAGGCGAACATTTTCCAAAATTGAAGTTTTAAGCAGTCTGTTATTTTGAAATACGAAAGAAATCGTATTTACCAAATCTTTTTTTTCTATTTGTTTAATATCGGTGCCACCTATAAGAATATTTCCTTTCTGCGGGTCAAAAAAACGTGCAAGTAATCCCGCAAGCGTAGTTTTACCTCCGCCTGACGGACCTACAAAAGCGACCGTCTGTCCATGCTCTATACGAAAAGATACGTCGTTTAACGCATAGGTTTTACCGTCGTAACCGTAAGAAACGTTTTGTAACTCTATCGACGTATCTTTCGGTTTTTGAGGTAACAAAGATTGATAAAGAGGTTTGATTGCAAAAACGGAATTTATACGTTCCAGTGCGTCTTTTACCTGTAAAGCGTCTCGGCTTTGGTACATAATTTTTGAAAGAGTTACCGATATTACCGGAGAAATTATAACGTAAAACAAAAAGTCGGTTATAAATTTATTTTCAAGGCCTGTTCTTGTAAAATAGAGTCCTGCAAAAATTAGAAAAATAAAAACGCTGTTAATAATAACGATGTAAGTTATCCACGGGTACTGGCATTGACGCGTATAAGATATTGCCCAGTGCTTATAATAATCTATTGAACGTTTGAACTTTTTAAAAGAGAATATCGTCTGACCGAAAGTTTTAATTACCGGCATTCCTCTGACATATTCTACGGCCTGATTTGCCATATCGCTAAGAGCGTTTTCGTATTGTTTCATTTTGTTTTCGCCCATACCTGTCATTTTCGTAAGTGCAAAAAAACCGAGTGCAATCGGTGCCAAACATAAAAGTCCCAGCCGCCAGTCAAAAAAAAGTAAAAGAAATAAAATTCCCAAAGGCGTAACGACGGCACCTGCACGGTCGGGAAGACGGTGTGCAAGATAGGTTTCGGTAGCTGCGGCACATTCGTGAACCGTTTTACGCAGCTTTCCGCTTCCGATACGCTCGATTTCGCCTATCGGTAATTTAAAAATGTGGCGCATCAGTTGCGACCTTATGTTTGTTGCTATACGAAACGCCGATAAATGAGAACATAAAAGACCTGCAATGTAAATTAAAACGGATGAAGCGGCAAAACCTACGGCAAACCAGCCGTTACTTACAATGTTTTGTGCTTGAGAAAAGTCGGGTGCTACGATTAAAACTTCTCTTATGATTTTCCATATACAGTAGTAAGTCATTAACGCAACCAGCGCACTTGTTGCAGACAGTATCCAGGATGCATAAGTTAAATATTTGTATTTGCCGGCAAAAGACATCAATTGCGCTAAAATCGATTTCTTTTTCATAACTTGTTCCTCGCATAATTTATTTTATGCCGAACAATTTACGCCAGCCCGCATTGTGAAAGTCCCATAATTCTTTAACGTAAACGACGGCTTTTTTTTGTGCCATATCGTGAACTACTATTTCAAAAAAAGCGGAAAACATTCCGCTGACCAAAATGTGTGTCAATTGTTTGTCCATATAATGAACGTCGTAACCTTCTTTTTTTAACACAGAAACGAACTTTTCTACCGACTTTTCTTCGATTTTTACCAAATCGTGCATAAAATTTTCGTATTTCGTTCCTTCGGCGCAACATAAAATAAGTTTGAAAATATCGAAATTGTCGTAAATGTAGTCGGTCATCCAAAGCATACATTCCAAAGAGGTTTTATACATACTTTCTGGCTGCTCTTTGGCAGAAAGTTCGTTAAACGCTTTTAATTCCATATTGAATTTTTCCATAAAAACAGAAACTTTGTCTCTTACCAAATCGTCAAACAAATCTTCTTTGCTGTCATAATATCCGTAAAAAGCTCCGGTAGTAACGCCGGCATCTTTAACTATGTTTCTTAAAGAAGCTTCACGGAAGCCTTTTTCCAAAAACTCCTGTTTTGCAACGCGTAAAATATGTTTTTTCGTAATCAAATGTTCTACGGTCATAAGGTCTCCTTAAAAAATATAACATTGTTATATAACACTGTTATATTTTAAGTTTTTTTATCCGGACTGTCAACCTTTTTTTAAGATTGGATGATTGAATAATTTGGAGAGTTAAAGTGAAAAACGGAAATATGAAAACCGGAATTTATAATTTAAAAAGTTTGAAAATGAAATAATATTTTCACAAATTATAATAATTTTGTATAATGCAAAAATTGTCAATTATAAGGGGACGATTTATGAATAGTAAAGTTATATACGAGGTTTATAAATCAATATTAATTTCCGCTCCCGAAAAAACTTGCGTATTTGATAAAAACAGAAAATTATCAAGGTTGCAACTTGACAAACTTTCCGACACGATAGCAATGCGGTTACCGTCTTACGCTGAAAAAGTCGGCATTATTATGGACCATAGTGTAGAAATGATAGCTGCGATTTTTGCCGCATTGAAAACCGGTGCGGCTTATGTTCCGGTAGAACCGTTTTTCCCTAAAGAAAGAATAAAGTTTATGATGAAAGATTCCGGGATAGATTTTATTATAACGAACTCAAAATATTGCGATATCGTAACAGATGTTGAAGGGATTAAAATAGATGCCGGATGTCCGATAAATTTTGAAAGTCCCGATATGTTTAAAAACGATATTGATGAAAATTCGCTTGCATACGTTCTTTATACGTCGGGCACTACCGGCAAACCTAAAGGAATTGCCGTTGAAAACAGAAACGTTTGCAGCTACGTTTATGCGTTTCAAAAAGAATTCAAACCTACGGAAAAAGATGTTATGTTGCAATATTCCGTATGCTCTTTTGATATTTTCGTAGAAGAAGTTTTTGCAACGCTTCTTTCCGGTGCGGTTCTTGCCATAGCTTCGGAAAAGGAAAGAAATGATATAAATGAACTTATGAAGTTTGTAGATAAAAATAACATAACGATAATCAGCGGATTTCCCTATCTTTTTCAAGAAATGAACTCGTTAAAAGAAATCCCTAAAAGTTTAAGGTTATTGATAAGCGGCGGAGACGTTTTAAGAGGCGGTTATATTTCAAACTTGAAAGATAAAGTAGAAATTTACAATTCTTACGGACCGTCCGAAACAACGGTAGTTGCGACATACTATAATTGTTCAAAAGGTTACGTTTTGGATGACGGAACTTATCCAATAGGTAAAGCTATTTCCGGTTATGAAATCGTCATATGCGACGACAAAGGAAACGTTTTGCCGCAAGGTGAACCCGGCGAAATTCGTATTTCTGGTAACGGCGTTGCAAGAGGATATATAGGTAACAGAAAAAAAGAAAACAAAGCGTTTGAATTTGAGAAAAACGGCAAAAAAACCTATCTCAGCGGCGATTTGGGCTATTTTCTGCCTGACGGAAACATTGCTTTTTTATACAGAAAAGATAAACAGGTTATGATTTTTGGTAAAAGAGTTGAACCGGATGAAATAAAAAACGTTATGCTTAAATGTTCTAAAATAAAGCAGGCAATTGTCGTTGCCGGGACAGACAAAAACAATTTGTCTTATCTTACGGCTTATTATGTAAAAGAAAATAAAGAAACAAAGCTTGAAGAAATAAAAAGTTATATGAAACAATATTTAACCGACTATATGATACCGGAATTTTTTGTTGAACTTGAAAAACTTCCGTTAAATGCACACGGGAAAATAGATAAAGAGGCTCTTCCAGTAATAGATAAGTAGGTGTTTATGAACATAAAAATAAAACAATTAAGCCTAAAGGATATTGATATTCTTATTGAATTAAGAATGGAAGTGTTGGCTGACGTTTTTAAAAACGATTTTGAAAAAACGGCACCTGCCGAAACGGAAAAATTAAAACGGGAAAATAAAAATTACTATTTGAACCAACTGAAAAATAACGGGCATATTGCTTGTGTTGTTTATGACAATAATAAAGTTATAGGATGCGGCGGAATGTGTTTATATAACGAAATGCCGTCGCCAGATAATATAAACGGCAAATGTGCATATTTAATGAATATTTATGTTAAACCTGAATACAGAAAACAAGGAGTAGGCAAAAAAATTTGCAGTTGGCTTATCGGACAGGCAAAAAGTAAAGATATAACAAAAATCTACTTGGAAAGTTCCGATGCTGCAAAAGATATGTATGAAAATCTCGGATTTGAAAAAATGAAAAATTATTTGATGTATAGAAAATAAAACAACTTAAAAAAAGGAAAGATATTCGATAGATTGCGGATTAAATCCGCAATGACAAATGTTTTTTAAAGCACGACTTATAGTCGTTTATGAATGGGGAAATGTTTAATACAGGTAAAATATGGAAAAGTTTATAATTGAAAACAAAGAAATAAAAATTTTTGAAAATAAAAAAATTGAAAAACCGGTTCCTTTAATTGTTTTAAATACTGTAATGGGCGAAGGTGAAAAAGTTTATAAAGAGTGTTTGAAAGCAGGTGCCGAAAATTTTGCACTTTGTTGTATAGGGAAATTAAATTGGGACGACGATATGACACCGTGGCCGGCACCTGCACTTTCCGAGAACGATACTCCTTGTTTGGGAAAAGCAGACGATTATTTGAAAATTTTAACCGAAAAAATTATTCCTGCCGCAAAAAACAAGCTTCAATATGAACCGGAATATTTTGCAATTGCAGGTTATTCTCTTGCAGGACTTTTTTCCGTTTACTCTTTATATAAAACCGATATTTTTAAGGCTGCGGCAAGCGCTTCCGGCTCGTTTTGGTATCCCGATTTTTTAAGTTTCGTTATAAATAATAAAATGAAAATTTTTCCTTCAAGTTTATATCTGTCGTTAGGCGATAAAGAGAAGTTATCAGATAATAAAATTCTTCAAACCGTTCAGGATAATACCGAAAAAATTTATGAACATTTTAAACGACAAAATATAAATGCGTTTTTTGAATTGAATAAAGGCAACCACTTTAGGCAAACGACAACTCGTATGGCAAAAGGTATAGTTCGGATATTGAAAAATTCTTAAAAATATTTTTCAAGTTCACTAAAAAAATCCGTAGCTTTTGTTTGAAAATAATAATCTGTTATTTGTGCTGTAAAAGCAGATTCCAAAGTGTTTACTTCAATAATTTTAGCCCCGTATTTTTGCGAAGTAAAAGGTAAATAACATGCCGGCATCACCTGTCCTGAAGTTCCGACAATAATGACCAAGTCCGCTTTTATTGCCATATTCGTAGCTTTATCGTAGTTGTTTTTATTTATACCTTCACCGTAAAAAACGAAATCAGGTTTTAAAATTCCGTTACATGAAGGACATTTTGGAATATCTTGAGACATATCAATTTCGGAAATCTTAAACCTTAAATTACAATCTATACAAGCTAAAGTATTGATTGTTCCATGAAATTCCACTACGTTTTTTGAACCTGCAGCTTGATGCAGCCCGTCTATATTTTGCGTAATAATACCCTTTATAATGCCTTTGTTTTCAAGGTCGCCCAAAACTTGATGAGCTTTGTTAGGTTGTGCCGTTCCCATGGAATTGAAGAAAATTTTTCTTATTTCTTCCCACGATTTTTTAGGGTTGGAATAGAAAAAACTTAACTCTATGAATTTAGGGTCATATTTGTTCCATAATCCGCCCGAACCGGTAAAAGGAGGAATACCGCTTTCAACGGAGATTCCCGCACCAGTAAATCCTATGGCATACTTTGATTTTTTTATCAAATCTGCAACTGTTTCAATGTTGTTCATAAATGTATTTTACATTTTTTGCAATTTTTTTCATATATTTATAAAATAAAACACGTCGTTTATTATTATTTAGGAGTTTGAAAAAATGAAAAAATTGTTTTTATTGTCGTCCTTGTTATTTCTTTTGTTTTCATCGTCGGTTTATGCCGAAGGAACTAAAGACGGGTGGGAAGTTGAATTGAAACAGTTGGCACTTAACATTACAAGTACGGAAGTTCACCATTCTTCACCTACGTTTTCTTCTACAAGATTAACTACGGATTCTCAAACGTTAATTCAAGGCAAACTTGATTTTGCGGCAAACTATTTTACATCGAAACTTTTTTGGTCTAACACTTTGTTAATGGAATACGGTAAAACCTATGTAAGACCTGTGGATAAGGAAGAAACGATTACCGAAAATTCCGATAAAATTTTACTTACTACCGATTTAACTTACAGATTGTGGAAAATAGAAAACTTTCTCGGCGGATTTGAAGCCGGACCTTTTGCAAATGTCGGATACGAAACGGAATTTGACGCTCCGGAAGTTGAAATTAACGGTAACAAAGAAAGGCAAAATCTTAAACAAATCGTAAGAGGTAAAGCCGGTGCAAAACTTTTTGAAGGAAAATATTTGAAACAGTTGTATGCGGCTTATGTTTTTGAAGCCGATTATACCGACACACCGGAATCTAACAAAACGGCCTTTGAAGCCGGGTTCAGAGCCGAAGACGAGATAAGAGACGGTATAAAATTCGTATGCTGGGCATATTATAGAGACTATTTGACTCAAAGTGAAGAAAAATCCAGCGATTTGGATTACGAAATAGAAGCTGAAGCAAGACTTGATATAAGATTATGGAACAATCTTTCCGTTGCACCGTTTATTAACTATTATTGTGCATCGGCTCAGCATTTTAATTGTGTTGCCGACAACTGGTATACGGGAATATCTTTATCTTACAGCACGTTTTTTAAAAAAGCCAATGAAATATAGTATTTGAATAAAAAAATATTAAAATAAGCTCTGTCTTGAAATTTTAAGACGGGGCTTATTTTTTTATTATATTTTTTATTGTTAATTTAGTATAATTTTACAAATATTATTAAGAGGTTTTATATGAAAAATATGCCGGAGTTTAATAAAGTTTCAAAAAATTTGCTGCAGGCTATGCCTTACGAGTATGCCGGTAGTGACATAAACGTTTGTATACAGAGTGAAGAGTTTACATGCCTTTGTCCGTGGACAGGCTTGCCGGATTTTGCGCAGTTGACCATAAAATATGTTCCTAATAAAGTTGTTGTTGAGTTGAAATCTTTAAAAATGTATTTGCAGTCTTACAGAATGGTCGGTATGGTGCACGAATCCGTTGTTAACAGTATTATGAAAGATATAAAAGGATTGTTGAAACCTAAACAAATATATATTGAACTGATATTTAAAATCAGAGGCGGAATTACCACGACGGTTTCTGCCGGAAGTATCAAATGAAACTGAAAATATTTATACGGGAGCAGGATTTATGACGGTAAATGAACATAAAAGTAAAGAAAATATTGATATAGAAGAAGCACTCGGCGTGATTTGGACTTCAATTCAAAGAGGCGAAGACAATTTTGAAGACGTTGCAAAAAAAGTCAGAGAAGGCGTTGAACCGGGCATTATTGAAGAACTTTTAAAAAGCGGATACATAGAAAAAAAATTTTTTAAAATAAAACTTACCGATAAAGGTGAAGAGCTCGGCAAACAACTTACAAGAAGGCACAGACTTACAGAAAGATTGCTTGCGGACGTTTTGGATTTTAATCGAGCGTTGATAGAACAGGTAGCATGCAACATGGAACATAATCTTTCTACAGATTTGGCGGATTCAATATGCACATTGTTAGGTCATCCGAAACAATGTCCGCACGGAAACCCTATTCCGGAAGGAGAGTGTTGCAAAAAAGCCGTAGATACGTTGGAATCCATTGTTATGCCGTTATCCAAAATAGACGTTGATGAAGAAGTGAAACTTTCTTATATGGTTTTAAAAGATAAAGATTTTATGAATAAACTTATATCTTTAGGGCTTATTCCCGGTGCAACGTTAAGTTTAAACAAAAAACATCCTACGTACGTTATAAAGATAAACGATATGCAGATTGCCGTTTCCGCAGAAATTGCCGAATTTATTTATGTAAGAAAGTAATCTAAAATAAGGCTGAAAAACTGTCAATATAAAATTTATAAATTAATAAATGTCGTTAAAGGGGAGTTATGTTTAACGGAAAACAAAAAATACATTTTATCGGTATCGGCGGCGCCGGAATGAGCGGAATTGCCGAAGTCGTTCTTAATTTAGGACATCAGGTTTCGGGATCCGATATCAAAAAAACCGAAGTTACGCAAAGATTAAAAGATTTGGGTGCGAAAATATATATAGGACATAAGGCCGAAAATATAAAAAATGTTGATGTCGTCGTTACGTCAACAGCGATATCTAAAGATAATCCGGAAGTTCTGCAAGCCGTAAAAAACAAAATAATAATTATTCCGCGTGTGGAGATGTTGGCCGAACTTGCAAGATTAAAATATACTATTACCGTTGCCGGGACGCACGGAAAAACCACTACCACGTCTCTTACTTCAATGGTGCTTGATGAGGGAGGATTTGACCCTACAATAGTCATAGGCGGAAAACTTAAAAATTTAAAAAGCAACGCTCGTTTAGGTAAAGGTGAATATATGATAGCCGAAGCCGACGAGTCGGACGGTTCTTTTTTAAAATTGTCTCCGGTAATTACCGTCGTTACCAACATAGATAACGATCATCTTGACTACTACGGAGATATGGAACATTTGAAAACGGCGTTCGTTAAACATATAAACAGTCTTCCGTTTTACGGGTGCGCTCTGGTTTGCACGGACAGTAAACTCGTAAAAGAAATTCTGCCTTTAACGACAAGAAAATATATAACTTACGGTTTTACCGGTACGCCCGATATAACCGCAACCGACATTACGGTCGTTGACGGTAACACGGAATATAACGTTATTTATAAAGGTAAAAAGTTGGGTAAAATAATTTTAAAAGTTCCCGGCGAACATAACGTTTTGAATTCGCTTGCCGCTATAGGTGTAGGATTGCAATTTGACATACCGTTTGTCAGTATAAAAAATGCGTTGTCGGGTTATGGAGGAGTTGGAAGACGGTTGGAAGTTAAAGGTGAAAAAAGCGGTATAACAGTTATTGACGATTACGGACATCATCCGACCGAAATAGATGCTACGCTTTCGGCATTAAAACATAATTATCCCGACAAAAGACTTGTTACCGTTTTTCAGCCGCACAGATATACCAGAACTCAAAATTTGTATAAAGAGTTCGGCAAAGCTCTGAAAAAAGCCGATACGGTTTACGTTATGGACATATATCCTGCAAGCGAAAAACCGATTAAAGGCGTAACGTCGGACTTAATTATAAACAGTGCTTTGGAAAATAAGTGTAACGTGTTCAAGTTTAAAGATATAAATTCGGTTGCAAAAACGTTGAAAAAGAACGATATTCTGCTTACGTTAGGAGCAGGTAACGTTTGGCAGCAGGGAGAAAAATTATTAACGTTGATATAGAACCTTTTTTATATTCAATAAAATGCGAATACAAACTTAACGAACCGTTATCAAAACATACCACGTTATGCATAGGCGGTGCTGCAGACTGTTTTGTTGAAGTGGAAACATGTAAACAGCTGATTTCTTTACTGAAATTTTTAAGAGAAAATAAAATTTCATTTTATGTTATCGGCGGCGGGTCAAACCTTTTATTTGATGATGAGGGATTTAAAGGCATAATAATAAAGCTTTCTGCAAAACCAAACAGCGAATTTGTGAAGATTGGAAGGGTGGAAGATTGGAAGATAGAAAAAAAAGAAGAACAAGATATTGAGCATATTTGTTGCGGGGCGGCGGTAAATTTATCTTATTTGGCAAAACAAACTGCAGAACGTAGTTTAAGCGGTTTGGAACATTTTGTTGCAATACCCGGTACGATAGGGGGAGCGTTGTTCGGTAATGCCGGGATAAAGAATAAGAATATTTCCG
>JAZNAT010000072.1:0-8602 GCA_045586665.1 Endomicrobiaceae bacterium
AAGGAGCATATTTATAAAAATTATTACAAACGATACCCCGTAAACACCGGTAATATCGGCAATTTGAATAAAACAATTAAAATGTGTTTGACTATAGCCTAAAAGGTTCCAACCGAAACCTGTCAAAAAATAAGTTCTTACAAACTCAAACGCAACCCATGAACAAGAAGCAAAAAAACATGACATTATCGGTTTGAGATGTCTTTTTGAAAAACTTAACGTTGCCGCCCATAAAGAAAAATATAAAGATAAATAAGACCACAACAAAGTGCAAATAATGACTGCCTGCATGTTATCGGTATTATATTTTATAAACGGCAGCATCCAGTATAAAGAAACCGCCCAAAAAGAAATCCCGAAGAAAAAGCCGTATATTAACGTTCTTCTTACGGGATTTTTTAAAGAAACGTATATTATAGGAACAAAAGAGATAAACGCCAAATAAAAAGCATTTATTTTCTCAAATGTAAGCGCCAACAATAAACCCGATATTACGGAAGCAACTAAATGTTTAAATCTGAATTTTTTCATTAGACCATTCAATTTGCTTAAAAAGACAATATTTTTGATATTATCATCTCTACTCCACACTTTCGTGCCGATATCACTTCGGTTTTTACGTAAACAAATCAGCTTTAAATGCAACTTTAAAACTAAAATAAAAAAACAAGATGATAATTTCTTTTAATTTTTTTACTTTGAGCTTGTCTCTAATGCTCGCACTCAATCGGAGACAAAGAAAATTAAAAGAATAATTTATAACGGTTTTCTTTCAGTATTCAAATCTTCCAATTTTCTAATTGGCTCCGCAACATTTTTTATATTTTTTACCGCTGCCGCAAGGACAAGGATCGTTTCTTCCGATCTTTTTTATATCTTTGGGACTTATATATTTTTTAGTTTCTTTTTTGTTACCGTTTAACGAAGAAGATTGAGATGAAGAACCTGCCGCATCCGCAACGTTTTCGCGCTGTCTTATAGGGATAGGTCTTGCCGTAACGTTAACCTGAACCTTAAAAATATATTCTATCGTTGCTTCTCTTATTCTTTTCATCATCGTGTCAAAAAGAATAAACGATTCCTTCTGATACTCTATTTTAGGATCTTTCTGTGCGTAAGCTCTGTAACCGATACCTTTTTTAAGCTGGTCAAGTTCGTAAAGATTATCTTTCCACGCAACGTCTATCATTTGCAAAAGAACCATTCTTTCTATATGACCCAACAACTCTTCACCGAGCTCTTCTTTTCTTTTACCATAAGCTTCCTTAATTTTTTCAAGCAGTATGTCTTTCAACGCTTCTCTTGTAAGATAATTTAATTCGTCGGTGTTTTTCATTTCAAAATCTATTCCGAACGACCTCATCATCCAAGCGTGAAAATGCATCCATTCCCACTGTTCTGGGTAAGTTTTTTCAGGTGCCCACTGCTCTATTTTTTCTTCAACAGATTCCAAAATCATATCTTGTATCGTTGCCGAAACGTCTTCACCTTCCAAAATTTCGTTTCTCAATCTGTAAACGGCTTCTCTTTGCTTATTCATAACGTTATCGTAATCTATAAGCTGTTTTCTTATATCAAAATTCATACCTTCAACTTTTCTTTGAGCATTTTCTACAGCTTTTGATATCCAAGGATGTTGAATATCGTCGCCTTCTTTAAGACCGAGTTTCTGCATTAAAGTAGCCATTCTGTCTGAACCGAACAGTCTCATAAGTTCGTCCTGCATGGAAAGATAAAATCTTGAAGCACCGGGGTCGCCTTGACGTCCGGCTCTACCTCTTAACTGGTTATCTATTCTTCTTGACTCATGTCTTTCGGTACCTATAATATAAAGTCCGCCAGCATCTCTTACGAATTTGGAATTCTCTTCATCTCCGGCACCAAGCACAATATCGGTACCTCTACCGGCCATGTTGGTAGCAATCGTAACGGCACTTTTCGCACCGGCTTGAGCAATAATTTGTGCTTCAAGTTCGTGGTATTTTGCGTTAAGAACGTTATGCGGGATACCTTTTTTTCTCAAAATATCAGATATCAATTCAGACTTTTCAATAGATCTCGTACCTACCAAAACAGGTTGACCTTTTTTCCAGCAACCCTCTATGTCGTTTACTATTGCGTTATATTTTTCTCTTTCCGTTCTGTAAATGACGTCCGGATAATCTTTTCTTATCATCGGGTTATTTGTCGGAACTTCAACTACGTCAAGTTTGTATATTTCCCAAAATTCGCTTGCTTCGGTAAGAGCAGTTCCGGTCATTCCGGCAATTTTTTTATACATCCTGAAAAAATTCTGAAATGTTATCGTCGCAAGAGTTTGGTTTTCCTGCTCTATTTTCAAATTTTCTTTCGCTTCTATCGCCTGATGAAGCCCGTCGGACCATCTTCTTCCCGGCATAAGTCTTCCGGTAAATTCGTCAACGATAATAACTTCTCCGTCTTTTACAACATAAGCTACATCTCTTTTATAAAGTTCATGCGCTCTTATCGCCTGAGTTATGTGATGTACCCATTCCGATTGCATATCTTCATAAATATTTTTTACGCCCAAAAACTTTTCCGCTTTCTGAACGCCTTGTTCGGTTAAAACTACGGTATGATTTTTTTCGTCAACAAGATAATCGTACCCTTTTGACAAATCGACACCTTCGTACTTTGCCTTAATTTCCTCGGATTCTGTAATATGTCTTCCTTTAAGCATCGGAACAATTCTGTTTGCGACGTAATATTTATCGGTGGACTGTTCTCCGGCACCGGAAATAATCAAAGGTGTCCTTGCCTCGTCTATCAATATTGAGTCGACTTCGTCCACTATAGCATAGTTCAAAGGTCTTAAAACTCTTTGCTCCTTTGAAACTACCATATTGTCTCTTAAATAATCAAAACCCAGTTCATTGTTGGTTACGTAAGTAATGTCACAACCATATGCTTTTTTTCTATCGTCATTTGAAGTGTCGTGACAAATATTTCCGACGGTCATACCTAAAGCGTTATAAACCGGTTCCATCCACTCTTTATCTCTTTTTGCAAGATAATCGTTTACGGTAACAACGTGTACGCCTTTACCTTCCAACGCGTTAAGATATACCGCAAGCGTTGCAACAAGCGTTTTACCTTCACCGGTTTTCATTTCGGCAATTTTGCCTTTATGCAGAATATAACCGCCTATCATTTGAACGTCAAAATGTCTTAAACCTATACTTCTTTTCGACGCTTCTCTCACGCACGCAAAAGCTTCCGGCAAAATGTCGTCCAAAGTTTCGCCGCCGACAAGACGTTTTTTAAATTTTTCCGATTTTTGTTTCAACTCTTCGTCGGATAACTTTTGAATTTCCGGTTCCAGCAAATTGATTTTGTCAACTACCGGTCTTATTTTTTTTATATCTCTTTCGTTTTGTGAGCCGAATATTGCTCCGATTATTTCTTTTATCATTTTTCTTCCTTATAAAAATTTATTGAATTTATCGTTAAATTTTATCTTTTTTAAAGACAAAATTCAAATAACCGCATTTATATATTTGAATTTGTATTTATAATTTCAAAAATATATCATATTTTATTATGACACCCAAAACAATAGTTCCGTGCTCAAAAAACGATATGGATTTTATTTACGAAATAGATAAAACAAGCTCGTCTTATCATTGGACACAACGGATGTTTTTAGACGAACTTGACAAAAAAAATTCTTTTTTTAACGTTCTTATTGAAAACAAAACGATTGTCGGATACATCATATATAATATTATTTTCGACGAAGCTGAAATATTGAATATTGTTATAGACGATAAATTTAAAGGCAGAAAATATGCGACATATCTGCTTCAAAAAACCTTTGACGATATGATAAAAAAAGACATCAAAACAGTATTTTTGGAAGTAGGACAAAACAATATTGCCGCAATAAACATGTATTTGAAATTCGGTTTTACAAAATATAATACAAGACTTAATTATTATCGTAACGGCGAAAATGCAGTGCTTATGAAAAGAAGTTTATAACGAATTATAACGGCAAAGTTATGATTTATATGAATGTGTCCTGCGGAGAATTTTTTAATTTTTTATCGCAACTTACCTCTAAGACTTACAATCAAACAGTTGTATCTAAAACCGTTTGGTTAACGTATAAACCGGAAAATCAAAGACAATGCAACAATTTTATTTGACTTTTTTTACTAAAAATAATAAAATCTTCAAATATAAATCAAATGAAGTTTTTTATCAGGTTGTTCGGTCAGTGGCGACGTAGCTCAGGGGTAGAGCAGAGGACTCATAAGCCTTTGGTCGGTGGTTCAATTCCACCCGTCGCCATTTTTTTTATGGAAAAAATCGGCTTTACCGATTTTAAAGTTGAATAGTTTAAGGTAAATAATTTGTGAAAGCATTGAATCAAATAATAAATTATATAAAAAAAGAAGAGTATCTGATTATAAGAGAGAAAATAGAAAATTTATCAAAACAAATAAACTCTTTTAAGCTCTCTCAAAACGGGAGAATATATGAAAAATAACTCTTCAGCGTCAAAATCTTTTTCTAAAAAAAAGATTTTGATCACCGGTGCTACAGGTTTTGTAGGAAGTCATATCGTCGAAGAACTTGTTTTAAACAATTATGAAGTTATTGCCGCAATAAGAAAAAGTTCCGATTTGAAATGGATTAAAAATTGTCCGGTTCAATTTGAATACTGTTCACTAAACGATGAACAAAATTTATCAAACCTTGTTTCAAATGTTGACGTTATTATACATTGTGCAGGCATAGTAAGAGCATTGAATTGGGAAAAATATAAAGAAGTGAACGTTATCGGAACACAAAAAATAGTTCAAGCCGTAATAAAAAATAAAAACAACGTAAAAAAATTTATTTATATTTCTTCTCAGGCGGCAATGGGACCAAGCCTTACGGAAAAGCCTAAACTTTTAACGGAAAAAGAAACTCCCGTTTCAAATTACGGTAAAAGCAAATTGCTTGCCGAATTGGAAGTAAAAAAACTTTCAGGTATAATTCCTTATTCGATTATAAGACCGGCATCCGTTTACGGACCGCGAGACAAAGACATTTTTATTTTTTTCAATCTCGTAAAGCATCATTTATGCCCAAGCACTTATGCAAAACGTTTAATTCAACTTATTTTCGTAAAAGACATAGCAAAAGTTATCTTAAAAACAATCGATAACCCAAAAACCGACAATAAAACTTATTATCTTTGCGACGGCAACGTTTACGGCTGGAAAGATGTTGCAACTACGATTGCAAAGACTAACGGAATAAAAACATTACCCGTAGTATTATTTGATTTTATTTTTAAAATCGTGGCAAATTTCTATGAAATAATTGCAAAAATAACAAAAAAACCGCAAGTTTTAAGTAAAGAAAAAATCGTCGAAATGCTGCAAACTTACTGGACGGCAGACAATTCCGATATAATAAAAGATGCAGGATTTGAATTTACAAAACTTGAAAATGGCGCTAAAATAACATACAATTGGTATTTGAAAAATAAATACTTTTAATACAAATTCTATTGTTGGAGAGTTTTATGTCAAACGATATTTTTGAAAAATGTGTTAAATTCACGGCTCCAAGAGACTTGCAGACGGCAGGAATATATCCTTATTTCAAAAGAGTAGAAACCGTTCAGGGACCGGTAGTTAAAATCGACGGTAAAGAAAAAATCGTTTTATGTTCAAACAACTATTTGGGTCTTGCAGATCATCCGAAAGTCATAGAAGGTTCCGTTGCAGCGGCAAAACAGTACGGAACGTCTTGTACGGGGTCAAGATTTGTAAACGGAACAAACGACTTGCATGAAAAAGTTGAAAGAAAATTTGCAAAGTTTGTCGGAAAAGAATCTGCAATACTTTTTACGACAGGTCATCATTCCAACTTGGGAGCATTGTCCTCTTTGATAGGCAAAGGCGAGTATGTTATTACGGATAAATTGGATCACGCTTCAATAATAGACGGTTGCAGACTTTCTTTCGGCGGAGAAATGTTGAGATTCAGACATAACGATATGGGCGATTTGGAAAGACAATTGATAAAAGTTCAATCAAAAGGAACGTCAGCATTAATAGTCGTTGACGGGATTTTCAGTATGGAAGGAGACATTGCAAAGTTTCCGGAAATATCGGCTTTGGCAAAAAAATACGGTGCAAGAGTTTATGTAGATGAAGCACATTCTCTCGGTGTACTCGGTAAAAACGGTAAAGGAACCGGAGAATATTTTAACATGGAACCTGAAGTTGACGTTTTAATGGCTACGGCTTCAAAATCCCTTGCGTCAATCGGCGGCTTTATAGCCAGCAGAAGCGAAGTTATAACTTACATCAAACATACTGCAAGGTCTTTAATTTTTACGGCAAGCCTTCCGCCTGCATGTGTAGGCGCAATTGACGTTGCTCTTGATATTTTACAGGACGAGCCTGAAAGAAGAGCAAAACTTTGGGAAAACACCAATAAAATGAAAGAAGGTTTTGCTTCTTTAGGTTTTGACACAAGAACATCCGAGTCCCCAATTATCCCCATAACCGTTGGAGAAGATATGAAAGCTTTCCAGATGTGTGCAATGTTATTTGATGAAGGAATTTTTGCTTCTCCTATCGTAAGTCCGGCAGTACCGGAAGGACAGGCAATAATAAGGACAAGTTATATGGCAACTCATACCGACGAACATTTGGAAATTATTCTTGACAAATTTGAAAAAGTCGCAAAGCAACTCGGAATAATTTCCGGAGGAAACACGAGAAACAAATCCAAAAAAAAATCGTCGTACAATATAAATAATAAAAAATGGAATTTTTCTTTTTCAAAAAATAAATTTGCAGCCGCGACAAAAAGATGGCTTAAAAATTTATGGTTCAACAAGTAATGTTTATCGTAAAAAAAATAAATTTTAATCAAATCGACGATTTTATAAAGTTACCTTATAAAATATATAAAGGTAACCCGTATTGGATACCGCAGTTAGACGGCGAAAACAAAAAATTGCTGTCAAATAAAAATCCTTATTGGCTTCATGCAAAAAGACAGTTATTTTTAGCTTATGACGATAAAAATGATATAGTTGGCAGAATTGCAGCAATCATAGATTATAATTACATAAATTTTCAACAGGAAGAAATCGGTTTTTTCGGTTTTTTTGAATGTATAGATAATCAGGAACCGGCATCATTGTTGTTTGATGCGGCAAAACAATGGTTATCGGAAAATAAAATATCAAAAATGATGGGACCTATGAACCCGTCAACCAACGACGAAGTGGGTTTTTTATATGAAGGTTTTGACAGCTGCCCCAAAATATTAATGCCTTACACTCACAAATATTACTTAAATTTAGCCGAAAATTACGGAATGAAAAAAATAAAAGAATTGTATGCTTACAACATTCCCGTCTCACTTGACGACAGACTTAAAAGGTTAAATAAAGCGTTAAAAATAGTTCAGAAAAGAAATCCGACTATAAAAGTAAAAACGTTTGATAAAAAAAACTTTAAAAAAGAATTGGCTGACGTTATTGAGATTTATAATTCCGCATGGGAAAAGAATTGGGGATTTGTTCCGTGGACGGACGAAGAGTTCAAATCTATAGCTAAAGATTTGGTTTCTTTACTTGATGAAAATATCGTTATGCTGGCTTGTGACGGAGACAAAACCATAGGTATGCTTATAGCAATTCCGGATTACAATTTCGTATTTAAAAAAATGAAAGGGAAACTTTTTCCGTTCGGTATTTTTAAATTTTTATATTATAAAAACAAAATCAAAGATTTGCGTCTTATGATTATGGGCGTAAAGAAAGAATACAGACAAAAAGGAATTGAAGCCTATATGGCACTTGAAGCGCTTATAAATTCCGTTAAAGCAGGATATGAAAACTGCGAACTTTCATGGATTTTGGACGACAACATCATGACGCAAAGAACCGCAGAAATGATGAGCGGTACCCTGTATAAAAAATACGCGGTATATGGAAATCAGCAGAGCTGATTTCAAAGTTGAAAAGTTGAATAGTTCAAACGACAAGAACGAACGTAATAAAAAACTGCAGTTAAAAATTTTAAGGTAAAAAAACATGAATGAAACCAAATATAATTTTTCTTTTGAAAAATCGGATGTAGAGAGAAGTAATGAAAAATAACTTTTCAACTCTTCAACCTTTCAACTCTTCAACACCAAAATCTTTTTTTTTAAAAAAGATTTTGGTTACCGGCGGTGCAGGATTTATTGGAAGCAACTTCATAAGGTATATGTTAAACAATTATCAAGATTATAAAATAGTCAATCTTGATTTGTTAACTTATGCCGGCAACATAAAAAGTCTTGACGATATAAAAGATAATCCGAATTACATGTTTGTTAAAGGCGATATTGCCGATAACAATTTGGTTGATAAAATAGTTTTCGAAAATAAAATAGACGTAATAATCAATTTTGCGGCGGAATCTCACGTTGACAGAAGCATAACAAACCCCGACATATTTGTAAAAACGAACGTTTTGGGAACACAAAATCTCTTGGAAATTGCAAAAAAATATAAGATAGAAAAATTTTTTCAAATATCTACAGATGAAGTTTACGGCTCATTGGGGAAAACCGG
>JAZNAT010000073.1:0-3371 GCA_045586665.1 Endomicrobiaceae bacterium
CGTGTTATATAACATGGGTAACACCGCATATAGAAACATGGATAAAGAGTCCGCGCTAAATTATTATAAAGCAAGTTTAAAGTTGAACTCTTACGATATGCAGGCAAAACATAATCTTGAATTTATCCAACAGGAAAAAGAACAAAACAACAAACAAAATAAAAACGATAAGAATGATAAAGATAATAAGCAGCAGGATAAAAATAATCAACAAAAACAAGATAAGCAGGATAATAAAGATAATAAAGACAAAGATAAAAATAATAACGATGACAAACAACAAAATAATAATGACAGAAAAGACGGTAACGAAAATAAAGACGATAAGGATAATAAGCAAGATAATAATGAAAATAACAAAAATAATCAAAACGAAAACGGACATGATAAAAAGCAAAATCCCGGTCAGAATTTGTTGGATTATTTTGACAAACAGGATAAACAAAACCGTGATAAAGCAAAAGAAGTCAATGCCGTTCAAAAAGCAAAAAGCGGGAAAATATGGTAACGAATATGAAAAAGAAACTTTTTATTTTTATTGTAATTGCAGTGCTTTTTTTTATAACCGATTTTATATACGCACAATCCATTCAAATGAATTCTTCCGTAAACAAAACGACTGTGGCTTTAAACGATACTTTGCAGCTTACGATATCAATCAGCGGCGATTCCAAAAGTTTGCCTTATTTTTCGGCGCCTACTTTGCAGGATTTTAATATTTACGGTTCTTCACAGTCAAAAAACATGTCGATAGTAAACGGTAAAATAAGTAACAGCATAAACTACGTTTATACTTTAAGTCCCAAAAAAACGGGCGAATACGAAATACCGTCTTTCCAACTTAAATACGACGGACAAACTTATGAAACCGAACCTATAAAAATAACCGTGGAAAAAGCTCAAGCCGTAAGTTCTGTTCCGGTACAAAATACGCAGATACCGCAGCAGAAACAAAGTTCGCAGGTTTATAATTTCGACACGTCAAAAGCCGTTTTCGTTCAGGCTTCCGTCGACAAAAAACAGGCTTATGTCAACGAAAAAATAGTTTATACTTTTTCTTTTTTTACGTCGGTAAACTTGTTATCGAACCCGTCATACCAATCGCCGGATTTTACAGGTTTTTTTACCGGAAATACGACTCAAAACAATTACAGGACACAGATTAAAGGAAGGGACTATATAGTAACGGAAGTTTCTACTGAACTTTATCCGCAGCAGGCAGGTTCGCTTACCATAGACAGTGCAAAAATTATGGTATCTATAGAAGATTTTTCGAAAAATTATGATGATTTCTTTTCTTCTTTTTTCAGAAGAAGCAAAAACGTCGAACTTACTACCGACAAAATAAACGTGAAAGTTTTAAAAGTTCCTAATAACGTTGATATGGTAGGCAGTTTTAAAAGAACGGTTTCCTTAGATAAAAAAGATAAAAAAGAAAACGAACCGTTTGACTTAAAAATAATAATCTCCGGAGATGGAAACGTTAAAACGATACAAGAGCCTGAAATTGCTTTATCGGACAGCTTAAAAAAATATGAAACTTCCGAAAAAATAATAAAAGACGGTGATAAAGAAACCGGTAAAGAATTTACGACATTAATAATGCCGTTAAGTGCGGGTGAAAGCGAAATTAAAGTATTTGCTCAGAAATATTTTGACATGAAAACCAAACAAATAAAAAGTCTGCCGGAAAGAAATATAAAGATTAACGTTTTACAGGATTTGTCAAAACAGAAAGTTGAACCGAGTACGGAAACCGTAAACAATGTCCGTGAATACGGAAATAATGAAACGTTTCAACAGCAGGCAGCGCAAAATATAGATTTTTCATTTATATTTAAAGTTTACGATTTTTTAAAAAAGCCGTTGTTGTGGATTATTATCGGAAGTTTGGTTTTGTTATTAATTATAATAAAATTGATTGCCAAATATTTTGAATATGTAAATAAAGATCAACAGAAACTTAAAAATAAAAAAGCGTACAGAAAGGCAAAAAAATATTTTCAAAAAGCTAAAAAAACAAAACAAAATAACGAATTTTACGAGTTCATGTATAAAGGTATTTTGGCGTATTTTGCATCCGTTTTAGGAAAATCCGCCGACGGGTTGACAGCTTATAAAATAAGGAAAGAACTTGAAGAAAAATCCGTTGACGGCGCCCTTATAAAACAAATAGAAGAAATAATTGACGAATGTTCCGTTATTTTATATTCGCAAAGTTCGTTAAGCAGCGCTTCGGATTTAAACGAATTTTATAATAAAACATTTGATGTTCTTAAAAAGTTGGACTTGTAAATTTTTTTATTTATAATAACGGCAGTATAAAAGTTTACAAAAATTTTACAAATATTTTAAGAAAAAATTCAATTTATAATGTATAATTAAAGTGACGGAAACAAAAGAATATAAAAACCTTGAAAAAATAAAAGAAATAAGGTATAAATATTATAGAAAGTTTTAAACACTTCACGATTTAAAAATAAATATCAATAAACACACCACGATTTGCAAACGTAAATTTTATTTTTTTCACCACGATTTAACACGAATAAAACATCACGATTAATAATTTTTTGTAAGAAAAAGGTAAAAAATGAACGGATTGATTTTAACGAAATCAATAAAAAATTTTTTATCCGTAAGAACGGGAAAGACCGCGCTTACAGTGGTACTTTTATGCTGTATAACAATCAACTGTTTTGTTCCAAGAGCCATAGAAAATAAAAAAGAAATTTCTGAAATAATCGGAGCGGTAATAAACAACGTAATAGTAAAGACAATCAAAGATTGTCAGGATACGCTAACGGTAATGAGCAACAAAATAACGAAAGATTTATATAAGCTTTTGCATGTAGGCGAAACAGGAACAAGTGAGCCGTTAAGCGACAAAAATAAGAAAGAAGAAACTCCTGTAAATACGAGCAGTGATAACGGGGTTAGCGTAGCCAAAAAAAAGTATGAATATTATTTGAATTACGATAAAAAGGAAAGTAAAAATTTATTTGTTGAAATTATAACAACTGAAAAATTGTACAGACTGTATAATAATATAAAAGAGTATTGTAGTAGGATAAATAAAAAGGGAATTTTATTTTTTGTGGTGTTTATCTTTGCAGTAAGAACGAGAAAAGAAGATATAGCGGAAAGTTTATTAAACGTAATAAAGTTAAACAAAACTGACTTGCACGAGTAAGTGCAGGTCGGTTTTGTTTTTTATATAGAAAAAAAGTTAAGGGAAGGGAAAAATGGGAAAAATAAAAAATAATATAGAAACGGTCGTAGAGGAGGGAGCTATGAATATAATAAAAAAGGCGGTTTTGGGGATAAGAGGATATTTTAAGGAGACATACAGCGACCACGTGTTTAGGAAA
>JAZNAT010000074.1:0-8265 GCA_045586665.1 Endomicrobiaceae bacterium
TAATGTCGGTTTTTTTTACGTCTATCCAATGTCTGAGGTTGCACATAATGCACGACGTGTTGCAGTTGTAAGTAAGTTCAAAGTGCAGTTCCTCGGGATTTTTGCATGATATGTTTTTAGGGAGCGTCGTTTTTTCTATAAAATTTCCGAACTTGTAAATAAAATCTTTAAGCCGTTTCAATTCAGTTCCTCTAATTTTTGTATATATTTTTGTTCCAAATCTGTGTCGTTTAACTTTTTTGCAATAAATATGAGTTTGTTGCAGATTTCTTTTGATTTGAATTCCTTGTCAAAAGAATTTATAAAACATTCTTTGGCTTTTTGATAATTTTCGTCGTAAAAATAATATTCGCCAAGCTGAAACCATTTGTCGGGTTTAACGGCGCTGATACCGGAAGTTTCCGGATACTGCAGTTTTAATGCCAAATTACAAAATTTTTCGTACCTTTCGAACCTTTTTGCATAATCGTTATTTTTCGATTTCCAGTACAAATGATGAGCGGATTCTGTTATTGAAAACTTTTCCGGGTTGTTTTTTACGTAAGTACCTTTTTCAAGCGTAAAAAACGACTGGCTTGCAAGAATTGAGTCTACATAAGGTCTTGCTTTAACGAGAAATTCCAACGTTTTATGAAAATCTTCTTCGGTTTCCGTAGGAAAACCGCACATCATGTTTATCTGAAAAGAAATTCCGGCTTGTTTCGTATTTTTAAAAAGTTCAATCGCATTATCTATTGTAAATCTTTTGTTCATTGAGTCGAGAACTTTTTGCGAGCCGGACTCAACTCCGTAACCGACCCACCCGCATCCTGCTTTTTTCATTTTTTTTAACAAATCAAGCGTCATGTCGTCTCTGACTACCGCTTGTCCCGCCCACGAAATTTTTACGCCGTTTTCAATTATCAAATCGCAAAATTCTTCAAGATTTTTTAAGTTACCGTTCAATAACAATCCGTTGAAATAAAAATAATTTACTTGAGAAAAATCTGTTATATGTTTTTTTATCTGTTCAAAAAGTTTTTTTGCGGACATTGTTCTGTATTTAGGCCAAAAAAGTCTTTCGTAACAAAAGTGGCAGGCATTTATGCACCCGCGCGAGTCGAGTAAATCGAATCTGTTGGGTTGAGCATATCTGTTGTTAAGTATGTCGTCTTTAAATTCCGCATAGTCTGGAACCGGAAGTTCGTCCAAATTTTTAACCACATCTCCTTTTCCGCAATCGATTACTTTGCCGTTTTGTTTTGTTAAAAATCCGGCGCATTGAGGCAGATTGTTTATGTCAAAATCCGTGCTCAATTTTTCAAGAAGGATTTTTAACGGTAAATCCGCCTCGCCGTAACAGACATAATCTATAAAAGGTTGTTCGGCAAAATCGTAAGCCATTTGCGTTTTTGCGGCTTTATGCCCTAAAAATATTATTACGGAATCTTTTTTTGCACGTTTGATTTTCTCGGCTACGGCATAACTTATGTTTACCGACGGAGTATGTGTGTCAAAAACAAAAATTTGTGCGCCGGTATTTAAAATATCGTCTATCGATTTTTGTGCGTTCGAAATTTTTAATATTGTGTCGGTAAACGTGTTGTTTTCCCAAACGGAATAAAAATCTCTGTTATTCCAATACTTTTTATTTTCATCATTTGCCTGATGATAAAAAATATTGTTCAAATCGAAACAGAAAGTCTCATGTCCCAAACTTTTAAGATAAGTTGAAAAGTATGCAAGTATGTAAGGGGGACAATATCTTACCCACCATGGAGCTTTAATAAGTGCGATTTTCACAGTTATCTTTCCTCATCGACTATCCATTTATATTCGTCGCATGGGCAAGTCTCCGCTTCACAAGGCATAGGCTTGTCGTGCAGCCTGAAATTCGGATCGAAAATGTTTCCGATAGGTTTGTCGCTTAACGGACCGCACCTTGTAACCGTACCGTCGGCTTTTATTGATGCATAAATATAACCGGCTCTGCAGAGTTTGCCTTTCGTTTTTTGTCCTTCAAGATGATATTTGAGTCTGTCGACGTCGCCCATATAAGGTTTCATCATTTCTTTTTCTTCTTCTGTGTAAGCGTCGGGATAAGTTTTTCCTCCGTATTGACCGTGGAATGCTGCAAGAGCCATAACAATGCCGTGTTTTTTTAAAATATCGTCGTAATACTTTATTTTATCCATGTTTGGCGGATAAGCAAGATAACATACTCCGCCTTTAAACCCGTATTTATAAAGATATAGAACTTTTTTTATGAAAGGTTCGAGTTTGCTTTCCAAGGGATGAAAGTTCATGTCAAGACTTACTCTTTCAGGATTAAGTTTTTTTGCAAAAGTAAACATGTCACCGGACAACTGGCACGTAACTTTAACGGTATGTTTTTTTGATATGGCGTCTATCAATTCCACAAAGTTAGGATATAACATCGGTTCACCGCCGGTAACCATCAAATGGCATTCTCCGTACAAATCGTACATTCTGTCCCATAAAGCTACCATGTCTTTTAAAGGGGGATAAACATTATGTTTGTCCATTTCGTCCCAAACTTTGTCAAACCAGCAGTAAGGGCACCTGAAATTGCATCTGTAATGGGAATCCCACACAAAATTTACTTTTTCTCTTTTCATTTCCATAATTTTTATCCTTATAAATTAGAATAATACGTATACAAAAGGTACTACTGCACTGCTTTTGGCAAATACGATTAAAAGACCCAATATTAAAAAAACCAAAAACATGGGCAACAACCACCACGCTTTATGTTCCCAAAAAAATTTCCAGAAATCTTTAAAAAACTCTTTCATAGAAAAAACCTCATATTTTCATTTTTTCGTAATACATCTGCTCTACTTCGTCAATTGGTCCGAAAGCCATCTGCCGACCGTGATCTATGTAGAGAGCGTTTGAACAAAGTCTTTTTGCATCGCCTATACCGTGAGAAATGAACAGTACGGTATGTCCTTCATTAAGAACTTTTTCAAATGCTTTCATGCATTTTTTTTGAAAAGCTACGTCGCCCACCGACAAGACTTCATCAACAAGAATTATTCCTTGCAGCGTCTGTATGACCGTTGCAAATGCGAGTCTTGAAATCATACCTGAAGAATATTCTCCGAGTTTTGCTCCCATAAATTTGTCAAGCTCGGCAAATTCTACTATCGCATCCATTTTTTTGTCTATTTCTTTTCTGGTTATTCCGTGCAGTGCGCCGTATAAATAAACGTTTTCTATTGCCGTAAACCTTAAATTGAAACCCAATCCTAACTCGAACATACAGGAAATGTTTTCCTTAATGTCAAAAGTTCCCGAAGTCTGTTTCATTATTCCCGATAATATTCTAAAAAGCGTCGTTTTGCCTGCACCGTTATGTCCGATTACGGCTATCATTTCGCCTTTTTTTACCGAAAACGAAATGTTTTTCAATGCCCAAAAGTCTCGTTCCGGATAATCTCCGCTTAACTTATATCTTAAAGATGTGAAAAAAGTCAATCTTTCGTTCGTACCTATTCTAAATCTTTTTGATAAATCGTTTGTTTGTATAACAGTATCGTTCATTGTATTTTTTCCACAAAGTATCCTTCAAATTTTTTAAACAAAAAGTATCCTGCGGTAAAAAATACCGTAGCCAAAATAAAAACGTATAATAACCCTCCGAGCTCGGGAACTTGTCCGTCCAAAAGTATCGTTCTTGATGCTTTTATTACATGTGTCATCGGATTTAACAAAATAACGGACCTTTTAAACGGCGACAACATTTCCAAACTGTAAAAAATCGGCGTTAAGAAAAAGCCCATAGTAGTAAGTATAGACCATATTCTTGACATATCCAAGAAGAAAACTCCTATCAAAGCAAGCAGTAACGATACTCCGACGGTCAAATAAAGAGTTAAGAAAAGTATCGGTATCAGAAACACTACGTTTATTGATATGAAACCCTTGATTATAGCGCAAAAAATTATAAGTATTAAAAGTTCCAAAACGTGAGAAAAAAGTACCGCTATAACGGAAGCAAAGACTATACACTCTTTCGGAAAAGCGATGCTTTTTACGAAGTTGCTGTAACGCATTATTGACAAAATAGATGCGCCTGACGCATTTGCAAAAAAATTCCATTGTACCATACCTATAAGCATATATAACGGGAAATCTTTTATGGTTTTCATCCAGTCGGCAAAAATAGTATATAAAACACAGAAAAAAAGTAAAGGATATAACAGCGTCCATAAAAAACCGAGAAGGGTTCCCTGGTCTCTCATTCTGAAATCGGAAAAAGCAAGTTCCCAAACCATAAGCCAGTATTTTTTTATGTTTAATTTCATTTATAAAAATCCGAATAAAAATAAGTTGACGCAAGAAATATTTTAATCTTTAAATTATATTATTTATCAAAAATTTTGTAAATCAGCAAAAATTAAGAAGTTCGGTCCCGGAACGAAAAATAAAATATCGTTTTGTCATTTATTAAATAAAATGATAAAATATAAAAAATTTTTATTGCAGAGAACAAAATGAAAAAAATATCAACTTTGATTACGGCTGCATTCTTGCTTTTTTGCGAAACGTTTTCGTATGCGAATTATGAAGGATATAAAGCTTATTTAAAAGGGCTTATTGCCTTAAAAAAAGGAAAACCGGATATAGCTGTTTCCGAATACGAAAGAGTTCTTGCTTACGACGGTGACGCTACGACCGTTTATAGAGATTTGGCTGTAATTTATTTACAGAAGGGGAATATTCAAAAAGCGTTGGAGAATGCGCGCAAACTTCAAGAAATTGAAAACGATAATGTAAATACCCAAATATTTTTGGGGTCTTTTTTTCTGTCCGTAAACGAAACTCTTTCGGCAAAACAATGCTGGGAAAGAGTTTTGGAACTTGACCCGCAGAACGAAACTGCAACCGTTTATTTGGCCGCATACTATTATTCCGACAATAAACTTAAAGAATCGATTGATTATTGGACTAAGTTTTTGGAGCAGCAGCCGGAATCGTCGGAAGGTTATTTTCAGTTGGGTATAGCGCAGGAACGACTCGGTATGCCCGATGACGCTTTGAAATCTTACAAAAAAGTTAACGAATTAAGACCCGATGCGCAAGAGGGATATTTGGCAAGGGCAAGAATTTATGAGAATAAAAAAGAGTATAGTCTTGCAATTGAAGAATATAAAGAATATGCAAAACTTTTTTCCGGTAATCCGTCAATACTTATATATTTGGGAAAATGTTATTTTGAAGAAAAAAATTATTCGCAGGCGCAGGAAGTTTTGTTAAAAGCAAAAGAGTATGTGCCTAACAATATTTCGTTGAACTATCTTTTAGGCATGGTTTATGAAAAGCAGGGAAAAATAGACGATGCAATAGACGTTTTTGATTTTATAATAAAAACGGAACCGACCTCTGCCAATTACACAAGGCTCGGGTATTATTACGCTTTGAAACAAAATTATAAATCGGCGGAAAAACAGTTTAACAAAGCACTTGAAATTGAACCGTTAAGTTCGGAAATTTTATATTTGTCGGCTTTAAATTATATAGATTACGGTAAATACGAAAAAGCTGAAAAAAATTTGGAACAAGCGTTATATTTAAGACCGGACTTTAACGATGCAAAATTTTATCTTGCCGTTGCATATGATAAACTCGACAGGTTTGATAAAGCGCAGCTCTTGTTGAAAGAAATTTTGGAAACGGATCCCGACAACGTAAGAGCTCTGAATTTTTTGGGATACGGTTATGCCGATAGAAATATTAATTTGGACGATGCCGAAACTCTTTTGAAAAAGCTGGTGGAAATAATTCCCGATGACCCGGCATATATGGACTCTTTGGCTTGGTTGTACTATAAAAAACAAAATTATGAACTTGCAGAACATTACAGTCTTAAAGCCGTAAATTCTCAAATAAAAGTTTTTGACAAAGATTTGTACGAACATTTGGGAGATATAAGCATTGAGCTTAACAAACTGTCCCAGGCATGGCTGGCTTATGCCGTTGCCTACGATATAGGTTCGTCTACGGCAAAAAAGAAAATGAGTTTGTTAAAAAATAAAATTTCTCAGACCGAGCTTGCAAAACTTCAAGCCGAAAGAGCCGTTTTCAACTTTAACAGAATAGCGGCTTTAAAGGCAGGTTATAAATTGAAAATAAATTATGCCGGTGCAAAAAACAGTTCTTTTTTATCGGTATTGTTTGCAAGACGGTTAGGTTTGAAATTTGATTTGGCTCCGAAACTTTCTTTTCAGGGAATGTCGGTTTTTTTTAACGAAGATAAAATGGAATTTTTTCCTCAGGCAATGAAAAATTCTCTTTCGAAAGACATACTTTTGATGTTTGATTTTGCAAATACTGTTTTTTCAAAAAATTTTATCAATTTGTTGTTGGCGTCGGATTTTGAGTTTAAAGGTAACACCATTACTTATACAAACTCCGTTTTTTCCGTTAAAATAGATGCAAAAGAAGGTACGTTTAAAAATTTTCGTAAAAAAGATTCGTTTGAGTTGTTAATAAATTCCTACAGAAAATTCAATAAAATTTCAAAGATACCTTCTTCAATAACGTTTAAAACCGTAGATTCAAAATTTAAGTCCGTTGCCGATATTAACAATTTGTCGGTGCCTGTAGCGGACGATTTAAAAGTTTTTATCGGAGATTGAAAAAATGATTATAAAAGCTCCTGCAAAAATCAATTTGTATCTTGAAATTATAAACAAAAGACAAGACGGCTACCATAATATTGAATCGTTGATGCACACGGTATCTCTGTTTGACGAACTTGAATTAAGTGAAATAAAAGAAGATAAAATAGAGCTTGTCTGCAGCGATTCTTCTTTGCCTGCAGATAAAAACAATCTCGTTTATAAAGCTGCGGAAAAATTCAAACACCGTTATAAAATAGATAGAGGTATAAAAATAAATCTTACGAAAAATATTCCAATGGGTGCAGGTCTGGGCGGAGGATCGTCGGATGCGGCGGCGGTTTTGCTTGCATTAAATAAAGTTTGGAAAATAAACGATACGGTAAAAAATTTGGAAAGTTTGGCATCGACGCTAGGTGCCGACGTTGCATTTTTTTTAACGGGAGGAACGGCAAAAGTTTCCGGTATCGGCGATATCGTTGAAAAAATAAAATCTAAAACTGAACATAAATACGACTTTATTTTGGTTAAACCGAATTTCGGCGTTTCTACCGCAGACGCTTATTCCAAGATAAAATTTCCATTGACAAACGTCCATAAAATTGATAAAATAACAAACACTTTTGAGCAAGGCTTACTTAATTTGGATGCTGCGAAAGCTCTTTTTTTTAACAGGTTTGAAGAATTTGTTTTCGGTGAATATCCGGAAATAAAGCGAATAAAAGATATTCTTGAATCTGCGGGATGTGCCGCATTGATGTCAGGTTCCGGAGCGACGGTATTCGGGCTTCTTCAAGACGGGGAAAAAAAAGACGGGGTTGTAAGTGAGTTGATAAAACACAACTGGGATTTTTGGATTGCGAGCTCTTTTAAAGTTGAATAATTGCGATGTGGAGGGGGTATTGTAGTATGAAAATAACAGAAGTCAGGGTTTTCCCAAAAGCAGAAGAAAAATTAAAAGCCTATGCAGCAATTACTTTTGACAGCGTTTTTGTGGTTCACAATTTAAGGATTGTGAAAGGTGAAAAAGGATTAATGGTTTGTATGCCTTCAAGAAAGAAGAACGATGGAACCTTTAAAGATATAGCTCACCCGATAACCAACGATTTCAGAAGCGAATTGGAAAAAGTCGTTTTGGGTGCTTACGAAAAAAAATTAGCTGAAACGGACGGAAATGTCGAGTCTGATTCCGTATCAGAAACGATGTAACAATAACGTAATTTAATTCCGAGATAGTGTAATGGTAGCACAAGGGAATTTGGATCCCTTCGTCTAGGTTCGAATCCTGGTCTCGGAGTTTAAATGAAGTTTAAATATTAATTTTTCTTTGTTATTAAAGTTGCAATTTTACGATTGCAGCTTTTTTATTTTATATTTTTAAACTATTCAAAGAGTAATAATTTATTTATAACATCACTTATGAAACGAAAGCAACCTTATTAAGAGATTTCAGTTAATGAAAATGTTTAGGTTAAAACACATATGCGACAATTGAGGGAAAAGAAAAGGGAGTAAAAAAGGATGTCGCAATGCAAATAAAAAATATAACATATGGTATGACCTACAAAGGTTACAAAAAGTATAGGGAGAGCCTAAATATGTAAGAAAGGTTGAGGCAAATTGAAGGCAGTGAAATAGC
>JAZNAT010000075.1:0-2292 GCA_045586665.1 Endomicrobiaceae bacterium
TTTTCTTCTTATTTCGTTGTAATCGTCGTCTTTAGTCTGTATAAATGAAAAAGATTTGTTATCTTTAAACAAATCTAAAAATAGATTTTTCATATCTTTTACAATATCGGGATACTTATCATAAAAAATATCATTAACCCATAAAAGATCGTTGGGAATAGGAGAATTTATTTCAAAAACTTTTATTAAAGGCTTATTTTGAAATAACGGATCATTTTCAAAAAGTCCGTAAAAAGAGCAGCATGCGTCCCATTGCCCGTTAATAACATAATTATAAACATCTTCTGCGCTAGGAGAATTATCGTTAAAAAATTCTTTTTCTATAAACACTTTATTTTCTATCAAAAACAATTTCGGATACAAATATCCTGATGCCGAATTTTCGTTGGTAAAATAAAATTTGCATTTTTGCAAATCGTTAACGGAGTTTATGTTTTTATCTTTTCTTGCAATTATAACCGGGAAATATTCATATTTCCAATTGCCGTTAATTTTGTAAGCCGATTTTAATATTGCCGTTTTTGATAAAGAATAAACGTAAGTTAAAGGAGAACCTTTATAAAAATCGCAGTTGCCTCTACCCATATCGGTTAAAAAAGTATCGTAGTCCAAGACCTTTATCGTTAAGGTTTTGTTTAATTTTTCTTTTATTGCTTTTGATAACATATCTTCATATTCGCAAAGTTTATCGCCTTTTAAAATTGCAATAGAAATTCGGTCGGCTTCTTTTTGTGCAAAACTTTCTTTAACACAGAACAGACAACAAAACAATAATATTGAAAATAATAAAAATTTTACTTTGCTCATTGTGAAGTATTTTACTAAATTGTGGAATTTTTATAAATAAGAAAAAATTATTTTTAATTATAAAGTATAAATTGCCGTCAAAAGTAGTTATAAACTTTTCTGTATTTTATAAAATAAAATAGCGAGACTGTAATTGACAAAATTTCTGCAAGCGGGACGGCAAACCATAACCCGTTTACGTTAAAGATAAGAGGCAGTATCAAAATTGCAAAAACCAGAAAAACAAACGTTCTCATCAATGAAATTATTGCCGCAACTTTTCCGTTTGAAAGAGCGGTAAAAAGTGCAGCCGAAAAAATATTTGTTCCGGTAAAAAAGAAAGAAAATGCAAAAATATAAAAGCCTTTTAATGCAATGTTAAAAACGTTTGAATCTTTTAAAGCAAAAATCTTTATTATATGCGACGAACTAGGTATGGAAATAATATATATTAAAATTGATGTCAAAAATATAAAACTCATACTTATTTTGAAAATTTTCTTTAATTGATAAACGTTTTTGCTTCCGTAATTATAACTGAATACAGGTGCTACACCTGACGCATACCCGTAAAATATCGACGTTAAAATAAATTCCGCATAAAAAACTATTGTTATTGCCGCTACGCCGTCAACACCTAACATTTTCATCATTGATATGTTAAACAAAAGAGTCGTTATCGATACTGCCAAATTACCTATCATTTCGGCTACACCGTTGGAACAGCTTTTTAAAATTACATATATACTGAATACGGGTTTAATAAAATATAAAGTTCCTTTTCTTTTAAATGTAAAATAATAAAGTCCAAACATCGACTGTATCAAAAATCCTGTTACGGTTCCAAGAGCTGCACCGGTAATCCCCATATCAAAAAGAACGATAAAAACATAATCGAATATTATATTTGAAGTTCCGCCTAAAAAAGAGATTGTAAACCCTATATAGGGTTTACCGGCAGCAATAAAAAAAGTTAAAAAAAAGACTTGCAGAATATAAAAAGGAGAACATATCAGTATCGGTACGATATAATCGTAACAATAATTATAAATCGTGTCGTCTGCCCCCAGCATATATATAATCGGTTTTATGAAAAATAAACAAATTAAAGAGATGGAAATTACAATAATTACCGAAACTATCGTAAGAAGAGTAAAATCCGATTTTGCTTCTGTACTTTTTTGTTCTCCCAGCTTTTTTGCAACTAAAGCACTTCCTCCGGAAGATAACATTACGGCAACGGCTAAAATGAGACTGTATAAAGGATAAACTATATTTATTGCAGACAATGCGTCGGTATTAACAAACCTTGCAACAAAAACACCGTCAACCATTAAATACAATGATAAAAATATCATCATTGCAATTGTCGGCAAAGCAAATTTTATTAAAGATAAGAAATTAAAATCTTTGGCTAATTTGTTTTCCATATCGAACAACAATAATAACAATGAAACGCAAACAAGTCGATTTTTTATTGATTTTTTAAAATAAAAGAAAAAAGAT
>JAZNAT010000076.1:0-2000 GCA_045586665.1 Endomicrobiaceae bacterium
AACACTTACAGTGTCGCCTTCGCTTTCTCCGTTTACATAATACATTTCGTATTTATCGCCGTTTTCCGTCTCATAATTATAATGTACGCTTCCAAACGGATAGCCTTTCATAACAAGCAAAAACTCTTCAAGACAAATATCGTTTTTCTTCATAAGTTCCGCCAACGGAACACCGACGTATCTTAAATATGTTGTGTTTGAATAATCTATGCCCGTCTTTTCCACTTTGCTTTCGGGATAACGTTCAACAAAACCGTACTTATAACAATTTTCATTTATCCAACTATAACCTTCAAGGTTAAAAAGTTCATACGTTTTCTTTTCTTTGGCTCTATAAACTTTAAGCACAACGCCGAGACCTGTATTGTGGTCGCTCTCTCCGGGTTTTGACACGGCAGTTTTTGCTGCCTCTTCTCCGTGTTTCTTTACGTAATCATTATATACGGTAGTCTGTCTCTTTTCATCTCTGTAACCTGTCTGAACGATTATATCTTTCTTTTCCGTTGCATTTGCAAAATCATCAAGCATCAAGTTAAGAGGGTCAAGTATATTTTTATGAATCTTCATTTCATAAAGGCTTACTTGATATGACTTTGTCTTTTTAGCACCCAATACCACAAGCTCTTGGTCAGTCGGATAAACCACCTTGCTATTCGGTCCTACCAAAATCAAGTTACCTTTATTAATATCGGTCTTTGGCAATTCGATTTTTTTGTATGAATTTAAATCAATAACATTATCCGGCTCATCAACGGGCTCGTCGGGGATTGTTGTCTCTTCATTTTCAGGCTCTGTTGTCTGTTCTATATCGTCCGTGTCCGATACTTCGGGCGGTTGAGTAAAGTCCGTATCTAAAGGAGGAATGTCATTGAGCGGTGCATTAGCATCTCTTTCATTTACGTGTGAAATTATAAAATATCCACCGGAAAATAATAACGAAAACATCAATAAAAGTATAATCGCATACTGCACAAATGCCAACACATTATTTTTGCGTTTTCTCGGAGGTCCGGGATTTATCGGCTTATAATCATCATAATTTTTTGACATCTTCTTTCTCCTTTTTATATACTAATACGCTTTTTTGCACGTTTCTTAAATCAAATTATATCACATTTTATATTATCTTTCAAGTATTTTTGATAATATATAACGACCTTTAACGTTTGAAAACAAATCTTTATGTCAAAAATATTTTTATGCAACAAATCTATTTTTTACAAGACATAAATAAGTCTGATAAAACACATCATAGACATAGACAGAAAAAATGATTTTTAACTTTTGAGAAATTTTAATAAAAAGGATACTCGAATGCAATTCAAAAAAACAACGTTTGCTTTTCGTATCATTTTTGTTATTATGCTAATCTGCTTGGCAGTAGTGGGGATATACGATTATATTATCCCCGAAAGTATATCGGTTTTTTCCGACAACGTATATTTGGAAGAAATTGACTTACCGTTTATTTCTGCAGATATAGGTGACGTTACAACGTTAGGAAATATATCCGAAAAATCGGATGTTGAAAACCGATTATACTCATCAACTTCTACCCAAGCAAAGATGTTTGGAATTGTTCCGCTTAAAAATATTAATATTGATATGTTTGCCGATATAACTCTCTACCCGGGCGGTATGCCGTTTGGTGTAAAGCTTTATACAGACGGTGTTATTGTGGCGGGCATATCGGGGGTTGATACGGAAGAAGGCAGAAAAGAACCTGCCACAAAAAGCGGACTCAAAGTAGGCGATATAATAAAAAGTGTAAACGGAAAGACGGTTAACACAACAGACGAAGTTTCCTCAGCCATTGAGCAAAGCGGAGGAAATCAAGTTACACTTACCGTTATAAGAGACGGTAAAGAACTCACAATAGAATTATTGCCAATTTTTTCGAGTTCAGACAATATGTATAAAGCAGGAATTTGGATTCGTGACAGTACAGCAGGTATTGGTACTGTGACATTTATTGTCCCCGAGACAAATGCATTTGCAGG
>JAZNAT010000077.1:0-8882 GCA_045586665.1 Endomicrobiaceae bacterium
GAAAGCATTTTCATATATTTCAAGTGACTTTTCATAATTTTCTATCGCTTCTTTATAATTGCCGAACATAAGCCTTATGTTACCTTTATCTACTTCCGCCAAATCGTTTTTTAATATTTTTTTATACAGTTGCGCACGTGCAAGATAATACGCTTTTTTTTCTTTAACGTTTAACGCCTTAGTATAATAATCTATCGCCTCTTCATATTTATTTTGCTCTTCGGACATTTTTGCAAGGAGATAATAAGTTTCATGCTTTTCTTCCACCGACAACGATTTCCGTAAATTATCAAAAGCCTTATCAAAATTTTTCTTTAAAAATTCGATTTGTCCTATATACATATATGCGTCTGCAGATCTGTTTAACGATAAAGATTTTGTAAAATCTTTTATTGCATCATCATAATCTTCTTTTTGAATTTTTATGATTCCTCTTGATATGTATATTTTTGAATTTTCTTTTATTTCAAGAGATTTTGTATAATCGGATATTGCAGCATCTTCAAAACTTTTGCCGGACAATAATTTTAAATTCCCTTCATCGGCAACAGCCAAATCCTGTCTGTTTATTAAACGATAAAGATTCGCTCTTTTGGAATAAAGTTCTTTTAAAATTTGTTTTGATTTATATCCCGCATTTTCTTTTTCAAGATCTATGGCAATGGAGTAATTTAAAATTGCGTTTTTATAATTTTTCAATTTTTCTTCCGTATCGGCGGTAAACATATAAGTCTGTATTTCCGGCGAAAGTTCCAACGATTTGTTTAAATTTGATAAAGCGGAAACATAATCTTTAAGTTCAATTTGCGCTTTTGCTGTTAAATTGTACAATCTGTAATCGTTAAACTCCGTCAATACATTCTGTGCTTGTTTTACTATATTTTCATATTTTTTCAAAATAAAAAGAGTTTCAAAATTTTTTACGTAAACATCGGCATCTTTTTTAATGTTTAACGATTTCGTATAATTGTCTACGGCTTTGTCGTACCGTTTCAACAAAACTTCCGTTTCGGCAAGCTCAAAATAAACATCGGCATCTTTTTTATTTTTTAAAGCAGCGTTAAAATCCCATACGGCACCGTTATACTGTCTTAAAAGTCTTTTAACTTTACCTCTTTCCAAAAAAGCGTCTTTGGTTATTTTTATTTCAAGCGATTTTGTATAATCGGCAACCGCACCGTTATAATCTTTGAGTTTCGTTCTAAGTTTTGCAATTTCGTAATACGTTTTGTAATCCTGCACGAAGGTCAACGTTTTTGCAAAACTTTTAATCGCCTCTTCATAATTTGAGTCCAAAATTTCAATATGCGCTTTATCTTTATAAGCCTGTCCCATATTATCAACCGTTTTGTATAAATTATATCTTGCTTGATAATAGATTTTGTTTTCAGGTTCAAGTTCTATTGCATAGGAATAATCTTTTTCGGCATTTTTGTAATCCTTAAGATTCTCGTACGTTTTTGCTCTGTTAAAATAAAAATATGCACAAGGCACATTTTTTATCACTTTGGTATAGTTGTCGGCGGCAAGTTTATAATCTTTTTTCTCATAAAAAATTTTTGCAAGCAAAGCATAAGAAAAATCCGACTTTTCGATTTTTAACGATTCTTCAATGTCTTTTAAGGCATTATCATACATGTTTAACATCAAGTATGCCTCAGCTCTTTTAACGTAAACGGAAGAAGAATCTTCAATTTCAAGCGATTTTGTATAATCGGCAACCGCACCGTTATAGTTTTCAAGCATAAATTTCGTGTCGCCTCTTTGAAAAAACAGAGAAGCGTTCTGCTGCGTTTTTAAAAGTTTCGTATATTCCATTAACGCTTTATAGTAATCGCCGTCATTAAAAAAACGTTTTGCTTCGGAAAATTCCGCATTATCCGCAAACGCCGTCAGCACGAAAAAGACAACAAAAAAAACAAAAAACATTATTTTAGTTTTCATTCT
The DNA here is from genome assembly GCA_045586665.1 of Endomicrobiaceae bacterium. Taxonomy (GTDB): domain Bacteria; phylum Elusimicrobiota; class Endomicrobiia; order Endomicrobiales; family Endomicrobiaceae; genus Ruminimicrobiellum. Next base: position 1,948 of record JAZNAT010000077.1, read on the forward strand.
TTTTCCCACCGGACACTTCAAAATATTTCAAGGCAAAATCTTTAAAGCCGCACTCGTATTTTTCAACGTTATCGAAATAAATTTCAAAACGTTTAAACACGTCTTTACCTTTTTGAACGAAATTGAAATATTTTTCTATCTCATCTATATCGGAACAAAATTGTCCGTTTCCGCAAGATTTTATTTTTTCAAGAACGCTTTTATGTTTATTTACGTACCTGTTCGGATTTACGACCGAAATTTTAGGAAGACCTTTCGTTTTTACAAATTTGACTTTTCTTAAATTGTACGTTTTTGAAAGTATATAAGAAAAATATCTGTCTGCTTCAGGTAAAGAATATCCGATAAAACACCAGTAATCGGCTTCCTGTAAAATCGTTTCGACTTTGTCCCAAATCTGCATTATATATTTATTTTCATAAATTCTGTTGTTGGTAGGATGTACGATATAAGGTTCTATTGACGACAGACCGCAATGATAACATTTTTTTCTGCCGACAAGATCAAGAGGATTTCCCTGTCTTGATATTTTTGAAAAAACTTTTCCGCACGATTTACAGAAAACCCAGTTTATGGAACCGTGCGGTCTTAACAAATTTATTTTTCTTTTTCTCGGTCTGTGGAACCACTTTTCCTGCTCGTAGTTGCCCAAATCTATACCGAAATCGACATCGTAACTTTCGTTTTCGCTTTCGTCATACATGGACAACAAAACGCGGTCCAGACAAATATCGTAATTAAAAGTTATAAAAGAAAGATTTATGTTTTCCTCATTTTTGTAACCGTCATATATTTTTTTACCGATAACAGTGTAAGGACTTATGGGTTTTTTATTGAAAACGCTGTGTTCTTTCAATTTTGCATCGGTTAACGTTGCAAACATTATACCTTCCAGTAAAGTGTCGTAATACTTTTTTATTTTTTCAAGTTGAACGTTACCGATATTTTGGTTTTTTGATATTGCGGTTTCAAGTACATTGAAAATGGTTTCAAGAGATATGTCGTCTATCGATTTAAAACCGGTAAAAACCGTCTTCAACAGTTTTTTTATTTCGTCGGAAACTTTTTTATATTCACGTATATGAAGACCTTCTTTATTTTTAAAAGCGAACTCTTTTTTTAATATATTTTTAAGTATCTCGTCCTGTACGGGCAACTTATCGTCTTTACTTGCGCCCGCTCCCATAATAAAAACATATTTCTTTTTAGGATTCAATATAAGTTTATTCATTTACTGCTCTAAAATAATATTATAGTCCTCTCTTGTAACCGTATCGGACGATATAATATCTATTTCTTTTCTGAACAACTCAAAAAGTCTTGCTTTTCTTTCGTTAAAATACTGCGCAACGTCCGGATGAAGCTTGATTTTAATCTTTCCGAAATGTTTGTCTATTTTCATCTGTTCTATTTCCTGGCAAACGGCAATAAATACCGACTCTTTTGACAATATGACGCCGAGTCCGTGACAGGTAGGACACATATCTCCCAAAAGAGCAAACAGCGATTCTCTTTTTCTTTCTCTGGTCATTTCTATAAGACCCAAATGCGTTATAGGCCAAATTTTAATTTTTGCTTTATCGTGCTTCGTGGCTGCTCTTATCGTTTCCAAAACTTTTTTCCTGTTTCTTTCACGTCTCATATCAATAAAATCTATAACGATAATTCCGCCGATATTTCTTAATCTCAACTGCCTTGCAATTTCATTTGCCGCTTCAATATTGGTTAAAGTAACGACTTCTTCCTGCGTGTTGTTGTTGCCTGTAAATTTTCCGCTGTTTACGTCTATAGCGCACAACGATTCGGCTTCCTGAATGATAAGATAGCCGCCGGACTTGAGCCTTACTTTGTTTGACCTTAACCGCTTTATTTCCTCTTCTATACCGTAAGCCTTGAATATCGGTTGTTTACCGTCATACAAAACTATTCTGTCTTCAAGCTCGGGAGATACGGTTCTTACAAAATCAACTACGTCGTTAAGCTCTTTTTTATTGTCTATGTGCATAAGTTTTACGTCTTCGGTAAAATGATCTCTGACCGTCTGAAAAACCACTCCCAAATCTTTATGCACGCATGTTCCGGATTTGGAATTGTTGAATCTGTTAATAACCGACGCCCACAGTCTTGAAAGATACTTTATTTCTCTTTCTATTTCTTCTTCACTAGCATCTTCGGCTTCCGTTCTGACGATAATTCCGCCGGCAAGGTCCGTTTTCAATTTTTTAACTATATTTTTCAGCCTGTTGTATTCTTCTTTATTTTCTATCTGTTTCGATATGCCTATGTTTTTGTTAAAAGGCATATAAACAAGAAGGCGTCCCGGCAGCGATATTTCCATGGTGATTTTTGGCCCTTTAGTACTGATAGGTTCTTTATAAACCTGTACCATTATATCCTGTCCGACTTTAAGCATATTCTCTATGTTTCTTTCGTTTTTAGGAGCAACTATGTCGGCAATGCCCAAATAAGCGCTTTTACCGAACCCTATATCAACAAAAGCCGACGACAAACCTGCAACTATGTTTTGAACTTTGCCCTTATAAATGTTGTTCAAAATTTTTTCGGTTTCTCTTCTTTCTATAAAAATGTCTGACAATCTGTCGTTTTCCAAAACGGCGACGCGAGTTTCTTCAAAAGTTCTGTTTACAATTATTTCTTTACTCATTTTATTTTAAACCGTTCAATCGATAATTTTATTTGCTTTTAAAAATTCATACATTTTTTTTGCTATACGATAAATAAAAAAATTTACTTCTTCCTGTTCACCGGTCCTGTTGTCCATATAAGTCGTATTTGAAGAATTTTGTATATGCTTGAATATGAGAGCGTTTATTTTCAAATCGTCCGGATAACTTGCAAATATCAAAGGAACTTTCAGGTTATAACACTTTCTTTTTATTTCGTCTATATCGAACAAAATCCAGTCGTCTATTACTTCTACCTTTTTTTGGTAATCGGGCGTATTTATTGCCGTTATTGCCGAAATTTCGTCGGATATGTTTGCATAACATTTGTTCAATGACCTTGAAAAATATAAAATTTCCGAAGTTATTTCCCCCTTATATATCATAAACAAAAACATAAGCCCTTTATAACAAACGTTTTCTTTGTTTAACGGATCAACGAGTATTCCTTCTTCAATAAGTTTTAACGCTTTAAGTTCGCTCTTTTCTTCTTTGTTTTCTATAAGGTACGCACATGCCAAAGCATAGTAAAACATACTCTGCGAAGACTTTTTTTCAAGAATCGTTCTTAAAAAAGTTTTTGCTTTATCGAAATCTTTGCTTCTTATAAGCATCCATGCATGTCTGTAAGACTGTACAGCCGCCAAAATATTATAATCTTTTTTAAAATCTTTGTTTAACGCATAAAAACTCGGAATTACCTTAGGAGAAAATGTTTTTTTATTTGAACCCGACGACATTACACTTCTGTATGCCGTACCGAAAACCTGTTTTGCAAAATTTTCTTTAAAAGGAGCATAAAGCCTGTTCATCTCAGCGTTTATTTCATACAAATTTTTTCGGTTTTTATAGCCCGTGCTCCGCACTCTGTTTCGATTATTCATATATTTTGAAAAACCGTAAAGATTATGATAGTTGGATTCTCCAACCATTAAAACTAAAGCTTTCGGGACGGAATCTTTATTGAACATATCAAACAACTCGATAGATTCGGTAGTATTTATATCAAAACCCAAAAACTTTTTTATCCGTATATCATTACGTTTGTCTTCGTTGATAAAACTTTGCAGCATATCAACATATTTTTGATCAAAATCTTCATCCAAGTGCATATTGTCGCTTATATATAAAATGGAACCGCTCGAAGCATATGAAACGGAAACGGCGAAAACAAAAAAACAAGATGCCGCAAATTTTTTAAAGTTCATAAATAAGTCCCTTGTTTTCTATAAATAATCCCTCTCTTGTAGTATACAAAATTTTCACTTCATTTTCTTGTTTTTTCAATAAGTTTTGCAAAATTTTTTCAAGTTTTACGTTTTTACCGCCAAAAAACCTTAAAAAGACCGTAAAAGAACCGTTATCGTTTACGGTAATGCTTTTTAAAAGCTCTTTCGCGTCTATTACGGTTTCTTTACCTTTTTTTATTTTGGAAATCAATATTTTATCCTGCTTTAAATAGTCATTTATATAATTTTGAGTTATATCCGCACCTTTAACCGTATATTTTGCCAAATTTACAAGACCTTCTATTGACGGAAATTTTAACGGTATGTACTTTGCTTCAAGAAGCTCGTATCCTTTAGGAAGTATTGAAGAAATCTCTCTTTTTATCTCATTGATTTCAACTCTGTTTGTCAACGACAAATCAACATATTCGCTTGCACTTTCATACCCTACCGTAATCGCCGGACCGAACGCAGCCTTTACCTGCGGACTGAACCCGTTACTGTATGCCAAAGGCAACGCCGCTCTTTTTAACGCTCTTCTGAAAAAATCTATCTGTTCCAAATGAGAAACGTATTTTACGTCGCCTTTTCTTGAAAAACGTAACAAAACTCTGTGCGAAGGTTCAAAAAATTCTTTTTTTATACAAGATACATTTTCCGGTAACTTTTTTACCTGTTTACCGCTAGCAGAAACGTTTTGTGCCGTTTCTTTTATTCCGGTTAAATAATCGTTATATAAAAAATCGTCGGTTACACCTAGGTTTATATGATGCCATGGCAAAAGTTCGTTAAAACTTCTTTTTCTGTAAACGTAAAAATTCAAATCAAAACCAGACTCTTTTATACTTTGCATCCAAACTTCAAAATTGAACTTGTCTTTCCACTGATCAAAACGCAAACCTTTTTTCCAAGCCGCATAAATTGCTTTTGAAACACGCCTGTCGGCACGCGCCAAAAAGGCTTCTATAATGCTTGCCTCATAGTTGTGCGCTCTTATATCGGCAGGAATTGTTTTTTTAAGTTTCATCATAGTATCTTTTATGTACCCGGCATCAAACATCGGTTCCCACTGAAAAGCGGTCTGCGCTTTAGGCACGAAAGGTGATACCGTTATTGCAAAATCAAGTTTTACGGCAGTTTTTCTGACTTTATCTATAAGCTCTTTTATCGCCGTTATATCTTCTTCCGTTTCACTTGGAAGTCCTATCATAAAATACAGCTTTATCGCACGCCAGCCCATTTGATAAGCAAAAAGCAAAGTTTCAACTATTTCTTCTTCCGATAAATATTTTCCGATAACGTTTCTGAGCCTATCCGAACCGGCTTCGGGCGCAAACGTTATTGACGGCTTTTTATCCCTATTCAAATATTCGGCAACTTTTAAAGAAAACTTGTTGCACCTCATTGAAGGAAGCGTTACCGCTAAATTTTGTTTATGATATTTTTTGTTGGTTTCAAGCAGCAAATCTTCCAAATCTTTGTAATCCGTACACGACAAAGAAGAAAAAGAAACTTCTTCATATCCTGTATTTTTCAAACTTTCGTCCAACAATTTTAAAACCGTATCAACTTTTCTTGCTCTCCACGGTCTGTAATATTTTGAAGCCTGACAAAATCTGCACCTTCCGACACATCCTCTTGCAACTTCAATATTAAGTCTATTATGAACGGTCTCGACAAACGGAACAATTTTGTTATTATGAAAAAAAACTTTATCCAAATCAACTATTGTTTTTTGTACGGTCTCGGGAATACCTTCAACATTAGGTTTTATAGATTTTATCGTATTGTCGTCATTATAAACTATATCGTAAAAAGAAGGTATATAAATCCCCTCTATTTTTGAAAGTTCAAAAAGCGTATCTTTTCTGCTTAATTTATTCTTTTTGCATCGTCTGTAAGTTTCCAAAATTTTTATAAGAGATTCTTCGCCGTCGCCTATCGTAAACAAATCAAAAAAGTCGGCAAACGGTTCCGGATTGGCCATTACGGGACCTCCGCCTATAACAATAACGTCGCCGTCTTTTCTGTCTTTTGCAAATACGGGAATATTTGACAAAGCCAACATGTTTATGATGTTCGTTCCGACAAGCTCACATTGCAGACTGAACCCGACAATATCAAACTCTTTTAACGAAGTTTTCGATTCCAAAGAAAACAGTTCTTCTTTTTTTTCACGCAATATTTGTTCAAGGTCTGTATCCGGCGCATAACATCTTTCACATCTGGCAACTTTTTTTTCATTAACCAAATGGTACAAAATTTCAAGTCCTAAATTTGACGCACCTATTTCATAAATGTCGGGGAAACACAAACATAACGATACGTCATTGTTTATGTCCGACTCATGCGAGTTTATTTCATGGTTTATATAACGAGACGGTCTTTGTACAAGCGGCAAAATTTTATCCAAATCAAGCATTTGTTTTTCTCTTATTATTAATTTTTTCTTCAAGCTCTTTTATTTTATTTTTATAATCTTTATTGTTTTTATCAAAATCCAGTAATTGTTTATAAATTTTTAATTCTTCATCATAATTATTGATTACATCATATACTTTTATCAAATTTTTACAATAATCCGTATAATAAGGAGCGATATTATATGCTTTTAACGCATAATCCAACGCTTTTTCATAATTCTTTTTTTGATAATAAATTTTACTTAATAAATAATATAATAAATTTTTATTCCCTCTCGCTTCTTTTTCCATTTTTAATAAAGCTTCCTCAGCCTGATTATAATCTTCTATCGCCATTAAAAAATTTGCATAATTAATAAACGTTTCATAACTTGATTTTAAAAACACGGCTTTTTTTACATAATATTTTGCTTCTTCAAACATTCCTCTTTCCAAATAAATTTTAGATAAATTTTGACATGCAGCATAATAGTTTGGCGCATATATATAACTATTTACCCAAAAATTTTCATAATCTTTATATTTATTAGCTTGATTATATGAAAAGGCAAAACAATAAGAAAAATAACAAATAAAAACAGTTATAAAAATAAATTTCA
>JAZNAT010000078.1:0-38826 GCA_045586665.1 Endomicrobiaceae bacterium
CGATAAACAAGTTATGGATATTAAAGAGTTGGCGGAATATCTGGGTATAGGGAAATCTACGATATATAATTTAATCAGACAGAAAAAAATTCCCGCTTCAAAAATCGGTAAACAATATAGGTTTTCAAAAGATGTAGTTGACAGTTGGTTAAAAGATAAAATTATAACTAGGAAAGAAAGTTCACCAGTGAAATGACTTCTTGGTTTTAATAATAGATGTAATTATGAAGGTAAAATTAAATTAGGAGGAAAACAATGGCGGAAAAAGTTGCTAAATTAGGCGTAAAAAGAGAAGATGGTTATCTTTATTTTGTTGATAAAGATGGTGACGTTTCAAGATCGGTAATGGCAAGAGGCGGGAAAAAAGGCGGCAAGACAAATAAAGTTGCTAAAGCCGGCGTTGAAAAAGAGTCCGGATATCTTTACTTCTTAGACAAAAACGGCGATATTTCAAGAGCCAAGATGTCTAGAGGCGGAACGAAAAAGAAAAAAGCTGCAAAGAAACCGGCAAAGAAAGCCGTTAAAAAAGTTGTAAAAAAAGCTGCAAAGAAAGTTGCAAAAAAAGCGGTTAAAAAAGTTGCAAAAAAAACTGCGAAAAAAGCTAAAAGAAAATAAGTTGAAATAAAGGGAAAAGACCCGGTTTGTTGTAGGGTCTTTTTTCCTTTTTAAAAAAACTCTTGATTTTTATTTAAAAAAACTGTAAAATATTTTCTCGTAAACATAATAAGTAAAAAAAACGATTGATTCCGACATAGCTCAATGGTAGAGCATCCCGCTGTTAACGGGAGGGTTGTAGGTTCGAGTCCTACTGTCGGAGTTTTTTATTTGTCTGTTTTTAATTTTATTACCGTTAAAAAGGTATAGTAAATGAAATATATATCGATTTTTATTACCGTTCCTGCAGGTACGGTTGCAAACAAAATAACGAATGCTTTATTGGAGAAAAAATTGGTTTCCTGTGTAAGCGTAATTTCAGGATTGAAATCCGTTTACAGATGGAAAAGCAAAATCTGCAAAAGTAACGAACGCCTTTTAATTATGAAAAGCGTAAACGAAAATTTTGACAGGATAGTTGAAGAAATAAAAAAAATTCATCCTTACGAAGTCCCGGAAATAGTCACTTTTACAATAAAAGCAAATAAAGATTATCTTAAATGGATAAAAGAAAATGTCGAACAAAAATAAAATAATACTTGCTTCGTTATCTCCAAGAAGAACCGAACTTTTAAAAAAGTGGGGCGTTGATTTTGACGTTTATCCCGCAAACGTTGATGAAAATACGGTTTTAAAAAGACCGTCATCTATAGTAAAATATTTATCGTATAAAAAAGCAAAGTATATAAAAGAACGTAATCCCGGAAGGATTGTAGTAGGTGCCGACACTATAGTCGTTTTAAACGGAGAAATTCTCGGTAAACCGAAAAACGAAACCGATTCCGAAAGAATAATAAAAGAGCTTAACGGAAGCCTTCACAAAGTTTATACGGGGGTTTCCATTTTAAGTGACGATAAAGAAATAATTTTTTACGATGTTGCAAGCGTCAGAATGAAAATGTTGTCGTATGACAAATTAAAAAAACTTTTCGGCAAACATATGGATAAAGCCGGCTCTTATGCCGTTCAGGATAAAGATGACGGATTTGTAAAAAAAATATACGGCGACTATTATACGGTAGTCGGACTGCCTTATCTGAAATTTAAACCTCAATTGAAAAAGTTCGGAATTTATATAAAATAAATTTTTGTTGTTTCTTCTCTAAGCGTTATCTTGAATTGTAACTTTTATTTTCGTTTCTCTTTTTATTTTATCGAACCAATCGTTTAATATTTCGTTTGCTTTTGTTTGTAATGCCGCAACTTCGGTTACATAATTTTCGTTTTGGTCTGTTGCCCCTATTTCAGAGCGGCTTATTTTTGCACCGGATGCTATAAGCATCTGCAGTTTGTTGGATGCAATTTGTTTTCTTCTTAAATTTTCAAAATCTTTCGGTGAAAGTCTGATATTGTTTAAAAATTTATAATAGTATCTTATATCAAACTGTCCCTGCTCGTTTGTAAAGTACGGGTATCTTTGAATATCGGCGGCAAGCTCTTTGTCCGTAACCGTTATTCCGTAATTTTTCGTCTGTTGCCAGATAATTTCGTCTTGTATCAAATTTTTTACTATATCGTTTTGAACGGATTTCTTCATTTCTTCCGTTATGTCTTGTCCGGTCTGTCTTAAAGATTCCAGTCTGTTGTTGTACAAGCTGTAATAAATTTTGTAAGGAATTTTTACTCCGTTTACTACGGCAACGGTATCATAATAATTTCTGTCGCCGAACAGATAACTCCCGAAACCTACAAAAGTTCCTGCCAAAAATCCGAATATAGTTATTAAAAAAATTTTTACTTTATGTTTTCTTAAAAAGTTCATCATAATTTTATTTTCCTCTTATTTGTTCTGCTTTTCCTGTTTTTGTTCGTCGGTGTTGTCCGACGTCATTATGCTTTTTCCTTTAAAAATTGCTCCTTCGTTTATTGAAAGAATATTTGTTGACAAATCTCCGATAACTTTTGATTTGTTTAAAAGTTCTATTCCTTCGCTTGCGGATATGTTGCCTTTTACGGTACCGGAAACGACAACGTATTTCGTGTTGATATTACCTTGTATTTCGGCCGTTTCTCCTATTATTACACTTTCGGCTTCTTTTATGTTTCCTACCAACTTACCGTCAATTCTTATGCTGTTGGTTGACGATAAATCACCGGTAAAAATCGTATCGGAACCTATCCACGTTTGTATCGTTTCAAATAATTTTTTGTTTTTTTTGTTCATAATGTATCCTTATCGGTTAATCGAAATAACTGCTTAAATATTTCATAGGATTTATCGGTCTTTTGTTGAGATGAAGCTCGTAATGGACATGCGGACCGGTTGACCTTCCGGTACTTCCCATTTTAGCTATTTCTTGCCCTTTTATGACAATTTCGCCTTTTTTTACAAGTGATTTTGCAAGATGTGCATAAACCGTTCTGTATTTGGAACCATGTTCTATGGCTATAACGTTTCCGTAACCGGATTGCCATCCGGAAAAAACTACGATTCCGTCTGCTGTTGCAACTATCGGTGTATTTTTTTTGTTTGCTATGTCTATTGCAGGATGAAAAATTTTAGTATTGAATACCGGGTGGAACCTTATTCCGTAAGGCGAAGATATTATGCCTCTGCACGGCCATATTGACGGAGTATATCTGAACATTTCTCTTTGTTTTGTTATGTGGTTTATAACTTCGGAATAACTTTTCATTGAAGCTTTGTATTCTTCAATAAGTTCAAAAGACTGATTTGCTATATCTTGATAATTTACGTCGCTCATTTTACCGGAGAGAATCATTGACAATGCGCTTGATTCTATCGGAGTAGGTCCTCCTGAGCCTAAGTCCAAACCTAATCCGAAACCGTTTTCTATTATTATTCTTTTCGATTCCATTGCAAGAAGGGACCGTATATGGTCGTCGTTCTGTTTTACTTGTGTGAGCATTTCTTTAGATTTTTTTATTTGGTCTGCAAAAAACAACATTCTCATTTTCATTATTTTGTTGTCGGCTTTAACGGTCACGTAATCTATATGTTTGCCGGATATAAACCCTGCCCATAAGGTTAATCCCGTCCAACAAAAAAATGCAATAAAAAGAAAAGATAAGGAAAAATTGAACTTTAAAGGTTTTATTTTTCCGTGATGTATGAAAACAATCGTAACTTTTCTTTTTAATTCTTTAAAAAATGTTCTTAATTTTTTCATAGAAATCTTTTAAAGTATAACACAAAAATATTTATATTTCAATATGTTTTTTATTTTAGTGGAATAAAAAAGGTTAATTTAATATAATTAATTTCATATATGAAAATATTAATCGTTAAGCCGAGTTCTTTCGGCGATATCATTCAGGCAAACCCGATACTTTCGGCAATTAAGAGCCGATGGAATGACTCCGTTATAGACTGGCTTGTCTTTAAACAATGGAAACAGGTCGTTGAACTTTTTTGCGACGTTGACAATATAAGACTGTGGGACAGAAGAGGGGGGATAAAAGCTTTTTTTAAAATATTGAAAGAGTGTAATAAACAAAATTACGATTTGGTTATAGATTTGCAGGGGCTTTTGAGAACTGCGGTTTTTACAAGACTTTTAAATGCAAAACGAAAAGTGGGCGTAAGCGGAATGAAAGAGTTAAGCTGGCTGTTGGTAAAAGAACCGTATAAAAGAAACAAAAAAGAAAACGCTTTAACAAGAAACTTGAATTCGTTGACTTATATTACGCAAGAAACGTATGAGCCGGTATTTAATGTGAGTTCAGGTTCGGTTCCTTACGACATTTTAAGCGAAAAAAATATAAAAAAAGATGATTATGTTGTAGCTTTCGTTCCGTTTTCAAGAGGTAAAACAAAAACTTGGAACTGTGAAAATTACGATGTTTTGGCAAGACTTATAAAAAGCGAAAACGAAAATATAAAAATTCTTGTTTTGGGGTCGCAAAAAGATTACGGTAAAATAAAGTCCGATAAAATAATTGATCTTTGCGGTAAAACGGACATAAAAGAACTTGCGGGAATTTTATCTTTGTGTAAATTCGCCGTAGGTGCCGATACAGGCGCTATGCATTTGGCTAACGCTTTAGGTATAAAAACCGTTTTCATTTTCGGCGGCTCTGATATAAACGAGACGGCGCCTGTGGGTAAGAATGCAAAAACGATAAGTTCAAACCTGCCGTGCAGCCCGTGCAGAGGGAGATGTCGGTTTGAAAAAGAAAAATGTTTGGAACAAATAAAATCTTATAAAGTATTTGAGAGCGTAAAAGAATGGATAAAATAATATTTTTTCATATGAACCAGTTGGGAGATTTACTTTTCAGTCTGCCGGTATTAAAAGCCGTAAAACAGAAGTTTCCTAAAATAAAAACTTATTCCGTCGTCAGAAAAAATTTGGCACAACTTTTAAATTCAACCGGGCTTGTTGATAAAATTTTCGTTAAAGGTACGACATTGTCGACGCAACTTGAACTTATACATAATATAAGGAAAGAAAATATTGCAACGGCCGTACTTTTTTCGGAGTCTCCGGAAACGTTATTGCTTTCGTATTTTTCAAAAATTAAAAAAAGACTCGGTTTTAAAACGGCAAGTCTTAATTTTCTGCTTACGGATAGAGTTGAAAAGGTCGGGGTTCCTTCTTTGAACAACAATATAGTACTTGCAAAAAGTGTTGGGCTTGATAAAGTTCAAAGAGATTATCTTAACATAATAAAAATAGAAGGTGAAGAAGAAATAAAAGTATCTTTTTGGCTTCAGGATAACGATTTGTTAGATAAAGATTTTATTGTCGTTTCTGTAGGTGCAAGCAAAAGAAGGCAGGAAAAATGTTTGTCCGGACCGGTTTGGATAGCCGCGTTAAACGAGCTTGCGGAAAAAAGTAAAAATATAATCGTTGTAGGTGCCGTATGGGAGAGGGAGTATATATCTTCCATACTGAAATATTGCAGTAAAAAAATAAAGTTGTTTTGTCCGGAAAACGGTCTAACGGAACTTGCAGCGTTAATAAGTAAAGCAAAACTTTTTATCGGTATAGATTCGGGAACTATGCATTTGGCGGCAAGCCTCGGTATAAAGTGTGTTGCGTTATTCGGAAATACCGATCCGACACAAATAGGTCCGCGCCCTTTGAAAAATCATGTGATAATTAAAAAAAACAGCGTAAAAGACATTAAAGCGGAAGATATTGTTAAAAACGTGACGGGTTTATATAATAATTAAAAATTTTATTTTATAAAAATAAAAAAATGTAAATCGGAGAAATTATTATGAAAAAAGTTGTTGTTGTGTCTTTTTTATTTTTGTTTGCTGTTACTTTTGTTTTTGCTCAAGGAAAATCCGACGTTATAGCAAGTGTAAACAACAAAAAGATAACGAAAGCTTATGTCGATAAAGCGTTACAGGAAGAACTTTCCTTGTTGCCGGAAGAACAAAAAACGCAAGAAAATGTGCAGGCTATGGTAAACAGAATCGTCAATCAGAAAGTTGACGAATTTTTAATTTCCGACGCGGCAAAAAAAACGAAAATGACCGTGTCAAAAAAAGAACTGCAAAATGCGGTTAACGCGATAAAGAAAAATTTTAAAACGGAAACGGATTTTGAGGCTGACATAAAAAAACAAGGCTTGACAAAAGCGGATTTCGAAAAAGAGGTTAAAGAAAATTTATTAAGAATAAAATACGTTTCCGAAGAAATGAAAAAAAGAACTCGCAAACCTACAGATGAAGAACTTAGAAATTTTTATAATAACGTAATTTCAAAAATCAAAGGGCAGGATCTGAACCTTTCGCTGCAGGAAGAAAATGCCGTTTCACAGGTTGTAAAAAATTTGCAAAGAATATATGGCGAGCAGGTTAAAATAAGGCAAATTTTCATAAAATACTCCGACGATTTTACGAAAGAACAAAAAAAAGAGGTTGCAATCAAAATTAAAGATTTGAAAAAGGAGTTGTCTTTACAGAATGCAAATTTTGCGCAGTTATCGGTAAAATATTCCGACGATCAACAGTTAAGAGAAAGAAAGGGCGATTTGGGTTTCGTATTAAAAGAAGATATAACGCCGGAAGTTGCGAAAATAGTTTTTTCTTTAAACGTGGGCGATTATAATAAAAATCCTTTAAAAACCGATAACGGTTATCATTTTTTCAGAGTTGAAGAAAAAAAAGCCAAAATGCCGATAGAGTTTGAAGACATAAAAGCGTATTTGTCCGATACGTTGTACAAACAGTCCATACAAAACGAGTACGATAAATTTATATCGGAACTCAAAGCCGAAGCCGACATTTCCGTTTATTGATTTTTTTATGAGCTTTTTGATAAATGCGGTGTTTTTATATATAATCAATTTCAATTTTACGTTTTGAATTAAGAGGATTCCATGAAATATGCAAATTACAGAAGTCTTTTTAAAATGTACGAATATATACAGCCGTTTATTAAATATTCTTTACCTCTGGAAGAAAATATTCCTGCCGATAGGGTTTTGGTAATAGCTCCTCATCAAGACGACGAAAGTATCGGTTGCGGAGGAACGGTTATAAAACACGTTAACTCCGGTGGAAAACTTGAAATAGCTTTTTGTACGTCGGGACAGCCTGAAAGAATGAAAGAGTCCGAAAAAGCCGCAAAAATATTGGGTTCGAAAACAAACCATTTTTTGCAGTTTGATATACGTTCTTTATCAAAAAATATTGATGAACTTTCCGAGAGGTTTGTTATTTTATTCGATAAAGTTAAACCGGATATAATTTTTTTACCTTTTATGATAGACAACCATCAGGATCATATAGCAATATCAAAAGCTTTTGTAAAAGCGTACCAAAAAAAGAAAGTCGATGCGTTGATATATGCGTATTCCGTATGGCTTACGTTAATTCCTAACGTTGCGATAGACATATCTCAGCAGTGGGAAGAAAAGAAGAAAGCGATAGACTGTTACAAAACGCAAACAGCCACAAGAGATTATGTGACCATGGCGTCTTCAATATCGAAGTACTGGTCTGTAGTTAAAGGAAAAAGTACGCAATATTGCGAAGTTTTTTTTAAAGCAAGCTCCGGAGAATATGTTCGGTTCGTAAAAAAGGTTTTATAAAAATGAATAAAATAAAAGTTTTGCATATGTTTTCTTCAGACACGATAGGCGGCGCGGAGAAACAGACTTTGTTGACAGCAATAAATTTCAAACGGTTAAGTTTGAAATTCGAGCCTATAGTTGCCGCCCCGGAAAAAAGTTTTTTATACGAGCAGGCAAAATTAAACGGTATAAGAGTTGCAAAATTCAAGTGCAGAGGCTCGTTTACTCCTGCAGGTGTAGTGCGACTGATAAATATAATAAGGAAAGAAAAAATTTCGATTTTGCACGTTCATCAAGGCAAATTGTATTGGACGGCGCTTTTAATGAAACTTTTTTTTAAAAACATAAAGGTTGTTTTGCACAGAAGACAGGATACAAGACACAAACGGTATGCAAGATGGCACTATAAAGTTGCCGATAAAACCGTAACGGTATCAAAAGCGGTAAAAGACAATCTTTTAAAATACGAAAAAGTTCCGGTAGACAAAGTAACTGTTTTATATAACGCATTTGATTTTGACAAGTTTTCAAAGGATGTCGATTCAAGCGATGTAATAAAAGAATATAATCTTAAAAACAAAATCGTTATAGGAACGGTAGGTGCTATCGTCTCTTTGGAAGGGAAAGGTCAGCAGTATCTTATTGACGCAATTGCGAAGTTGAGGAAAGATTTTCCGAATATTGTCGCTCTTATAGTAGGTGACGGTGCAGGTAAACAGTTGCAGCAGGAATATGCCGAAAAAGCCGGTGTAGGAGATATCGTAAAGTTTGCCGGGTATCAGTCAAATGTTGCAAAATTTTTAAAAAGCATGAATATTTTTTGTTTGTTATCATGCGATACGGAAGGGTTCGGAAACGTGAATTTGGAAGCGCAATTTTTAAAAATTCCTGTTATCACTACTACGATAGGAGGAAATCCGGAAACGATAAAAGATAAAGTTACCGGTATTCTTATCGAACCCAGAAAAGTTGATTTGCTTGTAGATGCGATAAAAAAAGTATTGTCTGATAAAAAGTATGCGTCGGATATGGCGCAGGCAGGCGAAAAGTTCGTTAAAGAAACTTTTTCAAAAGAGAAGTTCGTACAAAATCTTACGGAGATATATGAAAACGTATTAAATGATTAAATTTCTGTTGTTTCCTTTCGGTTTTTTATATAGATTGTTATCGCAATTTAACAGGTACGTAACGAAACCGCAAAAACTTTATCGTCCGGTTATAAGTGTCGGCAATATTACTTGGGGCGGAAGCGGAAAAACCCCTACGGTTATAGCCGTTGCGCAATATGTTTTAAATTCGGGCAAAATTCCGGTAATACTTTCAAGAGGATATGCAAGAAAAAATAAAAAAACAAAGAACGTCATAGTAAGAGACTGTGAAAATATTTTGTCGGATGTTTCTTCTTCAGGAGATGAGCCTTATATGATGGCGTGCAGACTTAAATGTCCGATTATTGTAGGTTCCGACAGAATAAAAAGTGCCGAACTTGCAAAAAAGTTCAATCCGGACGTCTTTATTTTGGATGACGGTTTTCAGCATTGGAAAATTGAAAGAGATTTTGATATTGTCTGTATCAACTCGCTAAATCCGTTCGGTAACGGTATGATAATTCCGGCAGGAATATTGAGAGAAAAAAAACAGGCGCTTAAAAGAGCACATCTTACAATTTTGACAAATTGTGCTTTGGCGGACAAAAAAAAGCTGATTTGTCTAAAACGCGAAATATTTGACATTACAGGAGCTTATCCGATAGAAGTTTCTTTAACCGGGCATACTTTGTTTAATATGTTTGAAAATCGTGCCGCTGACAGTACGGAAACTTTACGCAAAAATACGGACTTTGTTGTAGTAACGGCAATCGGTTCGCCGGATAATTTTATAAAAACGGTTACGGATTTCGGCTTAAAAGTAAAATGTAAAATTATTTTTGCAGACCATCACAAATACGATGTGAACGATATTTTAAAAATATCCGAAACTTTGAAAGATAACGAAAAAATCGTAACTACCGCAAAAGACGGTGTCAAAATAAAAGAAGTTGCCGATAAAGACATAATGAAAAAAATATATGTTTTTAATGTTTCAATAAAATTCGATTACGGAAAAGAACTTTTTGAAAAAAATATAAAAAATCTGTTAGGTGAAAATGATGAAAAAAATATTTAATATTCCGTCGCCGGCATTATTTTTGGACAGAGACGGAACGATAAATCATGATAAAAATTATTTGAGTGACGAAAAAGATTTGAAACTCTACAAAAATATAGAAAAACCTTTAATTGAAGCCCGTAAAGAAGGTTTTAAAATAGTTATAGTTACGAACCAGTCCGGAATTGCAAGAAAATATTTTACCGTAACAAAATTGAAAAAAATAAACTCTAAATTAACGGAAATGTTAAAAAAATTGAACGTAAAAATAGATGCGATATACTATTGTCCGCACGGACCTTATGATGATTGCGACTGCAGAAAACCGAAAATCGCTATGGCGCTCAAAGCTGCAAAAGATTTGAATTTGGATTTAAAAAAGTCTTATATGGTCGGTGACAGCGTAAGAGATTATATATTCGGATACAATTTCGGAGGGAAAGGCGTTTTGGTTCTTACCGGACACGGTAAAAAAGAGTTGAAAAAAGCGGAAAAAGAAAGACAAAAACCGTTAGCCGTGGCAAAAAATTTGAATTCGGCAGTAAAGGTTATAATAAATGATTATAAAAAAGATTAAAATTTTATTAGTAAGCGGTTTTAGCATATTTTTATTGGTCCCTTCTTATTGTCAAAGTTCGCATGAAAGTTCCGCCGGTTCGGATGTTTCCGTTTCGACGACGCCTTTTGTATGGCGTACAATGAAAGGCAGTTTACCGCCAAAAGAAAATCTTATTTTTGACATTTACTGGAAATTCGTTAAAGTCGGTAAAGGAACACTTGAAATAAGAGGCTTTGAAGAAGTGAACGACAGAACTGCGTACCATATTTATTCAGAAGCCAAATCTTCGAGCTTCTTTGATAACTTTTTTAAAGTAAGAGATACGAACCAGTCTTGGATTGACGTTGAAAGTTTGTGTTCTTTAAGGTATATTACAAATATATCGGAAGGCGGATGGAAAAAGTATGAACAGTTGGACTTTGACCATGAAAACGAAAAGTATATTTTAGATGATGACGGCACAATCAAAACGGGAGATACGGTTCGCTGGGTACAGGACGTCATATCGTCTTTATATCTTTTCAGGACGTTGGATTTGGAGGTCGGCAAAGAATATGTTTTTGAAGCGCATTCCGGTAAAAATTTTTGGCCGTTAAAAACAAAAGTTACGGGTAAAGAAAAAGTTAAAGTCGGTGCCGGAACTTTTGACTGTTTGATATTGGAGCCGTCTATCAGAGAAGATGCCGGAATTTTTAAAGCTAAAGGAAAACTTAAAGTATGGGTAACCGACGATAAAAATAAAATGCCCGTAAAAATGAAATCGAAAATTCCCGTAGGCTCAATACAAGCCGAACTTTGTGAATATAAAGTCGCAGACATTAACGAAAATGTGTCCGAACAAGAAAGTAAAGTTGAAAATGAAAACGAAAATAATTGATACGAAAAAAGAATCTCCAAACTACGTTATAGAAACGGTAAACAAAATTTTAAAAAACAAAGGTATAGCCGTTTTGCCTACCGATACCGTTTACGGAATAATGACGAGTGTGTTTAACTTTGAAGGTCAAAAACAAATATATAAACTTAAAAACAGAGCGGTAAGAAAACCTTTAATATTGATGTCGGATAACGTTGAGACTTTAAAGAGATTTGTTATATTCCCTAACGGTACTGATAAGATAGTAACGGAATTTTGGCCGGGGCAACTGACGTTAATTTTGCCTACTACCGAACTCGGTAAAATGTTGACCGGCGGCAGAGACAATTTGGGTGTGAGAATACCGGATTGTAAATTATTGTTGGATATTATGGCAAAATATAATGTTCCTTTGATGACTACATCGGCAAACATTTCCGGTAAAGACAGCGCAAAAAACGCCGCAACGGCAATAAGTTATTTTGACGGTAAAATAGACTTGATTGTCGACGGAGGAAAATGCGATTTTTCTTTCGAATCCACCGTTATAGATATGGTAAAATTCCCATACGTGGTTATACGCAAAGGATGTCTTGACTGCAAAAAGTTGTTGGAATACATCTAACAGCAGAAGATTAGAAGAGTGGAAGAATAGAAGATTAGAAGAAAAGATGAAAAACTAATAACAAAATTTGCAAAGTGATTTTTACATTTGAACTTCCAATCATCCAATACTCAAATCTTCAGTTTTTATGAAATAGTAGGGATATAAAACCTTTCTATTTTTTTTATTACAAATATTATATAATCATAAAATAATTTATAATAAATTTTTTGAGATAGGAGTATAATATGGAAGACTTAAAGAAAGTTGATTTGGAAATTGCAAACATCATTGAAGAAGAACATCAAAGACAGGAAAACAATATCGAACTTATTGCTTCGGAAAACCATACATCAAAAGCCGTTATGCAGGCACAAGGTTCTGTTCTGACAAACAAATATGCCGAAGGATATCCGGGAAGAAGATATTACGGCGGTTGCGAATTTGTAGACAAGGTGGAAACTTTGGCTATAGAAAGAGCAAAACAATTGTTCGGTTGTCAATTCGTAAACGTTCAACCTCATTCCGGAGCTCAAGCGAATATGGCGGTTTTTGTAGCATTGCTTCAGCCCGGAGATACC
Source organism: Endomicrobiaceae bacterium (assembly GCA_045586665.1). GTDB lineage: Bacteria > Elusimicrobiota > Endomicrobiia > Endomicrobiales > Endomicrobiaceae > Ruminimicrobiellum. The sequence continues at coordinate 12,396 of JAZNAT010000078.1, forward strand.
GTATTGGGTATGAGTTTGGATCATGGCGGACATTTGTCTCACGGTCATCCGATGAACTTTTCCGGTAAATATTTTAAAATTGTTCCTTATACGGTCAATAAAGAAACCGAAGTTATAGATTACGACGAACTTGAAAAAATAGCACAAGAATGTAAACCTAAAATGATAGTTACCGGCGCAAGTGCATATTCAAGAATATGGGATTGGGAAAGAATAAGAAAAATAGCCGATTCCGTAGGTGCATACTTTATGGCCGACATCGCACATTATGCCGGACTTATTGCAGCCGGTATTTATCCGTCACCGGTTCCTTTTGCCGACGTAGTTACTACTACTACTCACAAAACTCTCAGAGGTCCCAGAGGCGGTATTATTATGTGTAACAGAGAAGATTTGGCAAAAAAAATAAATTCGGCAGTTTTTCCGGGAGTTCAGGGCGGTCCTTTGATGCACGTAATAGCTGCAAAAGCAGTTGCTTTTAAAGAAGCGCTTGATCCTTCTTTCAAACAATATCAAGCTCAAGTTGCACGGAATGCAAAAGTATTTGCAAAAACTTTAGCCGAAAGCGGTTTGAGAATAGTTTCCGGCGGAACGGATTGCCATATGTTTTTGGTCGATTTAAGACCTTTAAACGTTACCGGAAAAGATGCACAAATCGTTTTGGAAAAAGCCGGAATTACGGCAAACAAAAATACCATTCCTTACGACCCTGCAAAACCTATGATAGCTTCAGGTATAAGAATCGGAACGCCTGCAATTACGACAAGAGGAATGAAAGAACCGGAAGTTATAAAAATTGCAAATTGGATAATTAAAGTTTTGAAAAATATTAACAGTGAAGAAGTTATAGCCGAAGTTAAAAAAGAAGTTACGGCTTTATGTAAAGAGTTTCCTGTATACTGAAGTTTTGTTTTGTAAATTTCGGTATGCAATGTATGAAAAAAGAATTTATATATAAGTAAGAAATATTGCGGAATTTGACGTTTTTTTTGTTTTTTTGATACGAGTGTTACGTTAACGGAGGAAAAAATGAAAATTAAAGATGTCGATTTTCTTTTTCCTTTTATTGATAAAATGGCCCGGACAATAGAAAAACATCTTGAAAATAATTTCAGTAAAACGGAAATAGAACGTATTTTCAATTCTGCACAAAAGTCTTTCAAAAATAATATTTCAACGATTCCCGATGTCGGCAGCGATAATCCTTGGCTTAAAAGTATTATGGGAGTGGCATATTTGTCCGGTCTTTGGGTCGAACTTGAAAAATTCGGTTTGAATATCGAAGAAATTTCAAAAATAACAAGAGAATCGTTATATGATTTTACAAAATCGTCTGTTCCTGCCGATAAGTCTTTTGAAACGAGTCGTATGTTGTGCTCTTACGAATATGCGGACAGTCTCGTTAAACGTTCAAAAAAGCGTATTTACAAAGACGATTGGATTGTAGAACTTGTAACACCGAAAGAAAACGAAAAATTTAAAATAGGCTATGACGTATATCAATGTCCGATTATAAAATATTTAAAAGAACACAATTTGGAAAGATTTGCAAAATGGTTTTGTTTGGACGATTATCCTATTCACGAAGCTATGGGAATAAAACTTGACAGAACAAAAACTTTGGCTGAAGGAAAAGATTTCTGTGATTTCAGATTAACACCTGAAAAATAACTCCATAAGGTAAATACTTCGATGAAAAAAATTATATTGAAAAAAAACGAAGAAAAAAGAATAAAGTTCGGTCATCAATGGATTTTTTCAAATGAAATAAAAGACGTTTTCGATAAACCTCAGTCCGGAGACATAGTAGAATGTTACGATTTTTCCAATAATTTTATAGGTTTGGGCTTTTACAATCCTCATTCTCTTATAGCTTTCAGGCTCATATCGAAACAAAACGTGTTTATAGATACGAAATTTTGGCAGGATAAAATATCAAAAGCCTGCTTATTGAGAAAACAGATTTATCCCTCACAAAATTCGTTCAGAGCCGTTTACGGCGAAAGCGACGGAATAAGCGGTTTTATTCTCGATAAATATGAAGATTATTGCGTTGCACAGTTTATCAGTGCAGGTGCAGACAATAATAAGCACGATATATTGGAAGCCGTTCAAAACGTTTTAAATCCCAAAGGGATAATGATAAGAAACGATTCTCATTTGAGAAAACTTGAAAATTTGAACGGTGAAAACGAAATATATTCCGGTAAAATTCCCGACAGAATAACAATTGAAGAAAACGGTATAAAATTTTACGTTAACATTTCTTCCGGACAAAAAACGGGTTTCTTTTTCGACCAAAGAGACAACAGGCTTCTTTTAAGAAAATATTGTAAAGATAAAAAAGTTTTGGATTGTTTTACAAATACCGGAGCTTTCGGACTTAACGCTTTGAAAGCAGGAGCAAAAGAAGTTGTTTTTGTAGATTCTTCAAGAAGTTCTTTGGAAGTTGCCGAACAAAACTACATATTGAACGGTTATGAGAATTTCAATGCGATAGTTGCGGATGCTCAAGAATATATTTGTTCACCTCAGGCATCCGAAGAAAAATTCGACGTCGTAAATATAGATCCTCCCGGACTTATTAAAAGTAAAAAAGATTTTCATGCCGGTTATAAACATTACGTAAAACTTAACGAACAAGCCATGAAACTTTTAAACTCGGGGGGAATATTTGCTACAAGTTCCTGCTCTCATCATTTGTCGTTAAGCGACTTTAAAAAGATGCTGTCGGAAGCTACTTCAAGAGCCGGCAAACAGGCCGTATTTTTGGAATTATCTTCACAGGCAAAAGACCATCCTATTTTGCTTTCAATGCCGGAAACTGAATATCTTAAATTCGCCATACTGAAAATCTTTTAGCTTAACTATAGAAGATTGGAAGCAAATCTGTAAAATTTGCTTTGCAAATTTTATTATTATTTAGTTTTCCTGTTTTCTTCTACTCTTCCATTCTTCTAATCTTCCGTAGTTTAGTTCTTGATTTATATATTGTTTTTCGTTATAATAAAATATAAAAAAGTATTGAAAATTAATGAAAAAAATAGAAGTTTTGATTTCAAATAAAAGAATAAAAAACAGAATTTGCAAAATTGCCGAGCAGATAAACAAAGATTTTAAAAATAAAAAGCCTGTTATCGTTTCAATTTTGTCCGGAAGCGTTATTTTTTGCAGCGATATAATAAGGAAATTGGACGTTGATTTTGAACTTGATTTTATAAGAGTATCTTCATATAAAGGTAAAAAATCCTGTGGGAAAATAAAATTTTTGTGTGATACGGCAACGGACGTTAAAGGTAAAGACGTTTTGTTGATTGACGACATTTGCGATAGCGGCAGAACGCTTGCTTATATAAAAGATTTGTTTATAAAAAAGAAAGCCGCAAGTGTTAAAGTTTGTGCTTTTATAAATAAAAAAGTTGAAAAATATAAACAAATAAAAATTGATTATTTCGGTTTCAATGCGGATAACAAATTTGTTGTAGGTTACGGATTGGACTATAACGGAAAATACAGAGGGTTGCCTTATATAGGCGTTATATAGGAAGAGGTATTTTATGAAAAAAAAGGATTCGTGGGGATTTCTGTTTTGGATAGCCTTATTCGTCATATTGTTGTTTTTTATGCAAAATGCGGGCAAAAAGTCCAATATAGAAGAAATGCCGTATTCGACGTTTAAACAGAGCGTGAAAGAAGGTAAAATTATTAATGCCGTAGTAACTCCCGGACTTATTGAAGGAGATTTTACAAGTAAAGACGGTGAAATTAAAAAATTTAAAACCGTTCCTTTGGACGATCCGAAACTGGTTGAAGATATGGAAAATAATAAAGTTCAGCAGTTTTCGGCTAAAGCGCAAAACGGTTGGATAGGACCTTTAATTTTCAGCTGGGGACCTATAATTTTATTGATAGTTTTTTGGTTATGGCTAATGAGAGGTATGCAGACGGGCGGAAGACAAGCGATGTCTTTCGGTAAAAGTAAAGCCAAACTTGCCGATAACGGTAAAGCCAAAGTTACGTTTAAAGATGTTGCCGGTTGCGGTGAAGCCAAAGAAGAATTACAGGAAATAGTAGAATTTTTAAAAAATCCGTCCAAATTTCAAAAGCTCGGCGGGAAAATCCCGAAAGGAGTTTTATTGTCGGGAGCTCCCGGAACCGGGAAAACTCTTCTTGCAAAAGCCGTTGCCGGTGAAGCTGGCGTTCCGTTTTTTTCGTCAAGCGGGTCGGAATTTGTTGAAATGTTTGTCGGAGTAGGCGCATCAAGAGTAAGGGATTTGTTTGATCAAGGCAGAAAAAATGCTCCTTGTTTGTTGTTTGTTGACGAAATAGATGCCGTCGGAAGACACAGGGGAGCAGGGCTTGGCGGAGGACATGACGAAAGAGAACAAACTTTAAACCAGCTTCTTGTAGAAATGGATGGATTTGATACGAAAGAAGGTGTTATCATAATTGCTGCAACCAACAGACCTGATGTTTTGGATCCGGCTCTTTTAAGACCGGGACGTTTTGACAGACAAGTTGTAGTTCCGCCACCTGACTTAAACGACAGAGAAGAAATTTTAAAAGTTCATGTAAGAAAAATAAAGACGGACAGAAACGTGGATTTAAAAGTTTTGGCAAGAAGAACTCCCGGTTTTGTCGGTGCTGATTTGGCTAATCTTGCAAACGAGGCGGCACTGCTTGCTGCAAGACAGAATTTGGAAAATGTAAAAATGAAAAATTTCGAGGAAGCTATAGACAGAATAGTTGCCGGTCCTCAAAGAAAGTCGAGAATTATTTCCGACAAAGAAAAAAGTATCATTGCCTACCACGAAGCCGGACATACGATTGTTGCAAAAGTAATTCCGAATATGGACCCTGTTCATAAAGTTACTATAGTTTCAAGCGGAAGAGCTTTGGGATATACTTTGCAAATTCCGCTGGAAGACAAATTTTTAACTTCCAAAACCGAAATTGAGGGCAGACTTGCAATCTTGATGGGCGGACGAGTTGCGGAAGAACTTATTTTTAACGAGATAACTACCGGTGCACAAAACGATATTGCAAGAGCTACTCAGATTGCTACAAGAATGGTTACCGAGTTCGGCATGAGCGACAAAATAGGAACGTTGGCTTTAGGTAAAGAAAATGAAGAAGTGTTTTTGGGTATGGATATTTCAAAAAGTCCCAAACATTCCGATAAAACTGCGGAACTTATTGACGAAGAAATTAAATCTATCGTTACGGCTGCCAAAAACAGAGCACGCAAAATTTTGGAAGAAAACAGAGACAAACTTGAAAATCTCGTTAAAATGTTAATGGAAAGAGAAACGTTAAACGGAGAACAGGTTGATATGATAATGAAAGGTGAAACTTTGGAACCTGTCGTGAACCCTTTAAAAAAGGATGTTTCCGATACCTCCGTTTTGCGTGCAGAAGAAGGTGCTTCTTTACCGAAAAAAGAACAAAACCAAAATGAAAAAGTTGAAATAGAAGAAAAAGAAGAGTTTGCTATAAAAGCGGAAGCGGGATTTGATTCCGAGAATAAAAAGGTAACAGAAGAAAATAAAGTCGTTAAAGTTAAAATAAAAAAGTCTGGTTCAAAAAAACAAAAAGAGCCTTTACAAAACGAGTTGTTTGACAAAATAACAAATAAAGAAGAAAACGATGAAAAATAAGGTAAAAAAGTTCGATAAACAAAAAGTTCAAAAAGGCGTAGCTATGATGTTGGAAGGCTTCGGTGAAAATAAAAGCAGAGAAGGTATCAAACGTACTCCTGAAAGAGTTGCCGAATTTTACGAAGAGATGTTATCCGGATACGATACGGACATTGAAAATTTAATTCCGGTTCATTATGAAACGGAAGATCATGAAGAGATAGTTATAGTAAAAGACATTTCTTTGTATTCCATGTGTGAACATCACTTGCTTCCTTTTTACGGTAAGGTTCATATAGCATATCTGCCGAAAAAAGATAGAATAGTCGGCGTTTCAAAACTTGTAAGGGTCGTTGAAGCTTTTTCTCACAGGTTACAGCTGCAGGAAAGATTGTCAAAACAGATAGTGGATACTATTATGAAAACTGTTCAGCCCAAAGGCGCTATGGTAGTTATTGAGGCGGAACATTTGTGTATGACCATGAGAGGCGTAAAAAAAACCGGCTCAAAAGTTATAACGTCTGCCATGAGAGGAATATTTTTGAAAGATGCCAGGACAAGAGCCGAGGCGCTTTCATTATTAAAATAATTAAAAAAATTGAAGAGTGTAGAGTATATCGTTAAACTATAAACCATAAACTAAAAGCATGATTGTAAGAAAAGTAAAAATACAAAATATAAATGACGCTTTAAAAATTGTTGCAAGTACTAATTGCGACGAGTATGTTTATTCCAAACTTGCAAAAAAGATAATGGAAAGTTCTTTTATAATAGACGGTATCGATAATAGAGCCGCAAACATTTTAAAGCAGGATGCGTTGTCGTGCGGATGCGACGTTGCGGTAAGCAAAGACGTTTCAAAATTTCTTAAAGGTAAATCAAGAGCCGTTATCTGTGCCAACGAATATCAAATGCAAAAGTTGTCTATAAAAATTAAAGAGCAGCCGTTCGGTCTTAAAGAGTTGTCAAAACATCTTTTAAACTTGAACACGGAACAAAATAAAAGAATCGTACTTTGCGCAAATAAAAGAATTTCGTTGAAAAACAAACCGCTTGTTATGGGTATAGTAAATTTGTCGCAGGACTCTTTCTTTCAAAACGGTATTGCCGATGAAAAACTTGCTTCGGAACTTGCACTGGATATGCAACGTCAGGGAGCAGATATTATTGACGTTGGGGCGGAATCTACAAGACCCGGCTCAAAACCGTTAAACGTTAAAGACGAAATTGTAAAAATAACGAAAATTTTAAAATTTTTTGCAAAAAAAGCCGAAGTTCCGATATCGGTAGACACTTACAAACCGGAAGTTGCAGAAGCCGCTTTGGCTGAAGGAGCCGACATAATAAACGATATTTATGCTTTAAGATACTCAAAATCGAAACGGAAAATGGCGGACGTCGTTGCAAAACATAAAGCCGGAGTCGTATTAATGCATATGAAAGGAACTCCTTTGACGATGCAACAAAATATAAGATATAATAATATATTGGTTGATATATTTGATTTTTTTGCAAAACGGATTGATTTTGCCGTCGATAACGGAATAAAAAAAGAAGCGATTATAATTGATCCGGGTATAGGGTTTTGTAAAACCGTGCAGGACAATTTGCTTATAATAAAAAGATTGTTCGATTTTAAGTCGTTAAATTTACCGGTACTTATAGGCATTTCTAATAAAAGTTTCTTGTCTAAAACGATAAAAGACGAGAATTTAAAAGAAAGGTTTTCGGCAAATATATCCGCAAACGTTTTGGCTGCGATAAACGGTGCCGATATTTTAAGAGTTCATAACGTTAAAGAAATCGTGCAGAGTTTAAAAATTGTTGATGCGGTTCGGAGAGTTTGATGGAATTGGTAGCATATATATGGTCAACATATATAGTAAACATTATTGATATTCTTGTCGTTTCTTATATTTTTTACAGAATACTGCTTGTTATAAAAGGAACAAGAACGATACAAATAGTTATAGGTCTTATAGTTCTTGTAGCAATCACTATCGTATCAAGAGACATTTTTCAATTAAGAACGTTATCTTGGCTTATGGGCAAATTTTGGCTTGCCGCGGTTATAATTTTGTCCGTGGTTTTTCAGTCGGAAATCAGATATGCACTTGCAAAAATCGGTAGTAAACTTTCTTTTACCGATACAACAATAAAAACGAATTTTCTTGAAGAAATAGTTGATGCCGCTATTGAGATGAGCAAATCGAAAATAGGAGCTTTAATAGTTATAGAAAAAGAATTCGGTTTGAAAAATTATACCGATACCGGAATTTATATAGATGCGAAAATAACGCAAGAATTATTGTTATCCATATTTAACACGAAATCACCTATACACGACGGTGCCGTTATAATAAAAAACGAAAGATTGCATTCGGCAGGATGCGTACTTCCCATAAGTACGGAAATTGAAGTAAAACATTTAGGAACAAGACACAGAGCCGGTATAGGAATATCGGCGCTTACAGATGGGCTTGTTTTGGGGGTGTCCGGAGGGACCGGAAGAATTTCAATTTTTGTTAACGGGAAATTGGAACAGGTTTCAAAAGATCGTCTTTTAGAAACAATTTCGGAGTATTATAAAAAGAAGGTTTAGTTTAAATGGATATAAAAAAAATAAATTTTAAAGAATTAAAAAAAGATATTTTAAAAAATTGGGAATTGAAACTTATATCTTTTTTTCTTGCTTTGATGTTTTGGGTGTACGTAATACTATAAAATTTAACATTAAAATGGAACAGGAGAAAGTATGATAAAAGACAAAGATTTGTTTAACGAAAACCAAGAAACTTTTACAGCAATAAAGGCAAAACCTTTCGTCGTTACGCCTTCTTTGCCGGAAAATTTGAAAGACCTTATAGAAATTTCGGAAAACATGTGGTGGTGCTGGAACAGCGACGCGGTTGAACTTTTCAGAAGGTTGGACAGATATATTTGGGAAGAATCGTATCATAGTCCTAAAGCTATGTTGGGACTTGTAAAACAGGAAGTTTTGGATGAACTTTCCGACGATCCCAGTTTCTTATCTCATATGAAAATGGTAAAAGAAGAGCTTGATAAGTATATGTCCATGCCGACTTGGTTTGACAAAACGTTTCCGCAACATAAAGATAAAAAAATAGCTTATTTTTCTACCGAGTTTGCAATACATGAAAGTCTGCCTATATATTCCGGCGGATTGGGAGTGTTGTCGGGAGACCATTTGAAATCGGCAAGCGATATGGGTCTTCCGTTGGTAGGTATAGGTTTGTTGTATAAAAACGGTTACTTTAAACAACATTTAAGTATTGACGGTTGGCAGATAGAAGAGTATAAAACAAACAATTTTTACACTATGCCTTTGGAACTTTTATGTGATGATAAAGGGGAAGCGTTAACGATAAACATATCTTTGCCGCAAACCAAAACCGTTTATGCAAGAATTTGGAAAGTAAAAGTAGGACGAGTTTCTTTATATTTGTTGGATACGGATTTTGATAAAAATTCTCCGGAAGCAAGAATGATTACCGGCGAACTTTACGGCGGCGACAAAGAAATGAGAATTAAGCAGGAAAAACTTTTAGGCGTCGGCGGTATGAGAGTTCTTGAACTTTTAAATATTGATCCGTCGGTAATACACATAAACGAGGGACATTCGGCGTTCTTGTTGTTGGAAAAAATGAGAGTGTTGATGAAGAATAAAGGATTGACTTTGGAACAGGCTCAAAAAGTCGTAAAATCAAACTGTGTTTTTACAACACATACTCCGGTTCCTGCCGGTAACGAAGTTTTTTCTTCGGCTTTGGTTACGACGTATTTTGAAAGTTTGTACAAAGAGTTGGGACTTTCAAAAGAACAGTTTTTATCTTTGGGAAGAGATTTGAAAATTGAAAATTTCGATAAAGATTTCTCTATGACGATACTGGCGCTTAAAGCTTGCGGTAAAGCTAACGGAGTAAGCAGGTTGCATGCGACCGTATCAAGAAAAATGTGGCAAAACGTTTGGCCGGATTTACCCAGAAAAGAAATTCCGATTACACACATTACAAACGGTATTCATACAAACACTTGGATATCTTATGAATTTGCAGGACTTTTTCAAAGATATTTAGGTAATGATTGGATAGACGAGCCGGCAGACCAGACTTTGTGGCAACGTGTTGCCGATATTCCCGACGCTGAACTTTGGAGAAGTCATGAAAGGAGAAAAGAAAGACTTGTCTCTTTTGCAAGAAGCAGATTGAAAATGCAGTTGGAAAGAAGAGGTTTGTCAAAACATATGATTTCTTTTGCTGACGAAGTTCTTGATCCTGAAGCATTGACTATAGGTTTTGCAAGAAGATTTGCAACTTATAAAAGAGGAAATTTGATTTTCAGAAATCTTGAAAGAATAAAAAAAATTCTTTTAAATAAAGATAAACCGGTACAAATAATTATAGCAGGTAAAGCGCATCCGAAAGATGATAAAGGTAAAGAAATCATAAAAAGCATAGTTGCTTTGACGTCCGACCCTGATTTAAGGTACAAGGTCGTATTTTTGGAAGATTACGATATGAACGTGGCTCATTATCTTGTTCAAGGTGTTGACATTTGGTTGAACAACCCGTTAAGGCCGGAAGAAGCTTCAGGAACAAGCGGTATGAAAGCGGCAGTTAACGGAGCCATAAATTTCAGCGTTCTTGACGGCTGGTGGTGTGAAGGTTATAACGGTGAAAACGGTTGGGTTATAGGTTCTACCGATACGTATAATGATTTGGAATATCAAAACGAAATGGAGTCAAGGTCAATATATGAAATGCTTGAAAAAGAAATCGTTCCTTTATTTTATGACAGAGGTCAAGACGATTTGCCCAGAGGCTGGATAAGTAAAATGAAAACTTGTATGCAGACAGTAGGTCCTATGTTTAATACAAACAGAATGATTGAAGATTATACAAGAAAATTTTATGTTCCTTCTATGGAACTTACAGAGAAAATGAAAGCCAATGATTACGAGCTTGCAAAAAATAAAACGTTGTGGCAGAACAATATAGAAAAAAATTGGGCAAAAGTTACTATTATTAACGTTGAAGACAACATTGAAACAAAGAGCGTTGAAGTAAGAAAAACGATAAAAATAACCGCAAAGATCAATCTTGCAGGTATTAACCCTAACGACGTTTTCGTTCAGGTGTATGAAGGTCACTTGAATTCCAAAAACGTTTTAAGTAACGAAACTTATGAAAATATGAAGATGATTTCGAAAGAACAGGACGGAACTTATATTTATGAAATTGAAGCTAAAACAAGAATTGTCGGTCATTGCGGATATACTATAAGGGTTGTTCCTCAATATTTGGACAATATAGAATATATACCTGGAATAATAAAATGGTTTTAAACGATAAATCAAGCGTCAAACTTGCAGTGTTTGATTTAGACGGAACATTGGTTGATTCGAAATACGATTTGACCGACGCCGTAAATTTTGCAAGACAAAAATACGGTTTTGCTCCTTTAAAAGTTGAAGAAGTCGCTTCTTATTTAGGCAGCGGAATAACGGCATTGGTAAAATCCGTATTGCCAAAACTGGAAGAAAAAGAACTTGAAAATGCCGTTAAAATTTTTAAAGATTTTTATTGTGAACATTTGTTGGATAAAACGAAACCGTACGATAAAGTTTCGCAGATGTTGTCAGGGTTAAAAACCAGGAAAGTTGTTTTATCCAATAAAACCGAACTTTTTTCAAAAAAAATTATAGAAAATTTAGGTTTAAAAAAGTATTTTGAAGAAGTTTACGGAGGTGACTCTTTTAAAGAAAAAAAACCTAGTCCTGTCCCGATTTTTGAAATAATGAGAAGGTTTTCTTTAAACAAAGAAAATATCGTTATGGTAGGAGACGGGGCTAACGATATCGGTGTAGGTAAAAATGCAGGTATAAGAACGGTAGGGGTTTTGTACGGTTATTCTTCAAAGCAACAAATGGAAAATCTTGCTCCGGATTATACGGCACAAACGCCGGAAAACGTAACGGAAATTTTAAGGAGTTTATAATGTTTTTTTTAAAAATAATAAAAAAAATAGTACTTATGCTTCAAACCGACATTTCGCCGAACCAAATTGCGTGGGGCTTTGCATTGGGCGCAATTTTGGGACTTGTTCCTAACATGTTTGTAAAAATAATATTGTTTGTAGCAATAATGCTTTTCAGAGTAAATATAACTGCAGCACTTATATCCTGTTCTTTGTATGCGATTTTGAGTTTTGCGTTAGACCCTCTTTTTGACGTTATCGGTTATTTCATTTTAAATTTAGGGTTCTTAACTCCGTTTTATACATGGCTTTACAATTTGCCCGTCGTTCCGTTTACGCATTTCAACAATACGATAGTTATGGGAAGTGTTATTGTCGGTTTGCTATTATTTATACCGAACGGTATTTTAGCTAAAAAAGGGCTTGTTTATTACAGAACCAATTATAGAGATAAAGTTTCAAAATGGAAAATAGTCAAACTTTTAAATGCGGCAATAAATACTACAAAAATAGTAAATATAGTTAAGTAGGTACGAAAATATGAAAATTATAAGATGGAGTTTTTTATCTGTTACGTTAATAATAATTGCGTTGATAGCGATATTTAATATTTTATTTTTTGACAAGATTTTAAAAAACGTAATAATTTCTTCAGGGCAGCTGATAACCGGTGCAAAAGTTGAAATAGATTATTTAAAAACTAGCTTTACAAAATGCTCTATTGTAATCAACGGGTTAAGATGTGCCGACAGAAACGATTATTTTAAAAACTTGATAGACGTAGAGAAAATAAAGTTTGACGTTCGGTTTGCGCCTGTTTTAAGAAAGAAAATTTTAATAGATGAGATGAGTTTGGAGGGACTTAAATGGGGAACTGAAAGAAAAACTTCCGGCAAACTTCCCAAAAAACTTGAAAAAAAGTACGATAAACAAAATAAAGAAAGTAAATTTTCAAAACTTTTTAGTTCTGCAAAAACCAAAACCGTTGAAGAGTTTAACAGTTTGCCATCGGTAGAAACGTTCAATAAAATCGAAGAGCAAATTAAAAATTTCGATATAAACAAAATTGTTGAAGAAACCGGGCTTTCTTCAATAAAAGAAGCCGAAAAACTCTCGTCCGATTTAAAAAATAAGTATGAAAGTTATAAAACAAAATTTGAAAATATAAATATTGAAGAAAAAGTCGACAAAACAAAAACATTGATTGACGAAATTTCAAAAACTAAAGTATCTTCTTTGGCTGATATTTCCAAAACGGCTAAAAAAGTTGAAGAGTTGAAAACGGTAAAGAAAGAAATTGAAGATATTTTAAAAGAACTTAATAATGCCAAAAAAGATATTACCGCAACGATAGACGTTTCGAAACAAATAAAAGACAGTATAAACAATGATATCGATACTATATACAAAAAAATATCGTTGCCGAACATAAATACTAAAAATATTTCGCAAATGCTTTTCGGCAAAAAGTGGGTTGACAGAGTAGAAAAAATAGTTTATTACATATCGGTAATAAAACAATATATGCCCGAAAAAAGTGAGAAAGAAGTTAAAGAAGTAAAACAAAGAGCTTCGGGCAGAGACATTTTGTTTAAAGAAACGTTATATCCTTCTTTGCTTATTTCAAAAATAAGTGTTTCGGGAACATCTTCAAAAATAAAAGAAGATAACACTGGTGTGGATTTTTCCGGGTTAATTAAAAATATTTCTTCTTCTCCGAGTATGGTTAATGCGCCGATAACTTTAAAACTTGAAGGAAACAATAATATACAAAAACTTGACGTCGCCGGAACGTTTGACCACAGAACAAGCGTATCAAAAGATGAGTTGAAAGTTTTGTTGACGGGGTTATCTGGAAACATTTTAAATATCGAACCTAACGACTATTTGCCGCTTATAGATAGCGCCGATATGGATTTGACTGGCAGCTTCAATATGAATAATGACGGCTTTGTTTGTAATACCGACATTTCGTTTAAAAACATAAAAGAAAAAAGTTTGTCAGATGTTTCCGGTAACATGAAATATTTGGTCGAAATTACAAATTCCATAAAATCTTTTAAAGTTAATCTTGCCGCACAAACTCAGGATGGTAAAAATTTGGATATGAAAATTTCTTCCGATATAGATAAAAAACTTTACGATGCGATATCAAAACTTTTCTCTTCAAAAATAAGCGATGTTAAAGTTAAAATAAAAGATAAAGTCGATACTATGGTTCAAGAGAAAATTAAAGACGTTGAAAAATCGTTGCAATCGCAAAAAGACGAAATATTGAAACAAATATCGGCGAAATCAAAATCTTTAGAAGAAATAAATAAAGATATAGCCAAGTCCGTTAAGAGATAAAAAAAGTCTTTATACGTGATATGGTAATACTTATTATTGTTTAAACATAAACTCGCTGATAATATAATAAAATTAAATAAAAAAGAAAGAGTTTTTAAGGATAAGGACAAAACTCTTTCTTTTTTTATCTTCTTCTATAAAATTATTTTTTTGTTTTTGCAGATTTTTCTTTCTTTTCTTCTTTTTCGTTTTTTTCTTCTTGTTTTTCTTCGATTTTAACGGTGTCCGACTTTTTACAACCGTGTTTTTCTCTGATAATGTTCTCTATTTCTTCGGCTATTTCCGGAGTGTTTGCAAGATATTCTTTAAATTTGTCTTTGCCTTGAAACCGTTCATTTTTATAAGTAAAAAATGAACCTGCTTTTTCTATTATACCGTCGTTTACTCCGATATCGGTAATATATCCGAACTTGTCTATTCCTATACCGAACAAAATGTCGAACTCCGCTTGTTTAAACGGAGCGGCAACTTTGTTTTTTACTACTTTTACTCTTACTCTGTTACCCAATATTTCGTCACCTTTTTTTATGGCTTCAACTCTTCTTATATCAAGTCTGACCGAAGAATAGAATTTTAATGCAAGACCTCCCGGAGTCGTTTCCGGATTACCCCACATAACACCTATTTTTTGTCTTAACTGATTGATAAAAATAATGGAAGCTTTTGATTTTGATACTGTTGGAGTAAGTTTTCTCAGTCCTTGACTCATAAGTCTTGCTTGAATACCTACGAACGAGTCTCCCATTTCACCTTCAATTTCGGCTCTTGGAACTAGAGCTGCAACGGAATCTATAACTATCAAATCTACTGCTCCTGAACGGACAAGTTTGTCTGCAATTTCAAGTCCCTGTTCTCCCGAATCAGGCTGAGAAATCAGCATGTTGTCTATATCTACGCCCAATTTTGCCGCATAATCGGGATCCATTGCGTGTTCCGCATCAATATATGCAACTATTCCTCCCTGTTTTTGAGCTTGCGCTGCTATACACATTGCAAGTGTTGATTTCCCGGAAGACTCCGGACCGTATATTTCTATAATTCTTCCTCTTGGAATGCCGCCTATTCCTATTGCTATATCCAAAGGTAATGCTCCGGTGGGAATGGCTTCCACGTCTTCATTCCCGCTTTTTGCTCCCAATCTCATAATGGCTTCTTTTCCGAAATCTTTTTCTATTTGAGATAATGCCAAGTTCAGAGCTTTCATTTTTTCATCTTTACTCATTTTTTGTTTCCTCCAAAAAGTTATATTGTTATATTATACTTACATTTGTATGTGAAGTCAAGAGCTAAAAATTGTTCTTGCAAATTTCTCTGAAATTACAGTATTTACAAAAAAATTCATTATCTGTTTTTGAAAAACAATCTTTTTCTTTAGGTATGTTGTTTTCTATATCTTGCAAATATTCGTACATAAGTTTAGTTTCTTCTTCGACTCGATTTTGAAAATCGGATAACATAGTGTCGGTAATATTTATCGTTTGTTCAAGATATTCTGGATATAAATAAACTACCGTCGGAACAATATTTGACGAATCCGTATTGAAATGGTAACTTGCCCATAAAGAATATCCGATTAATTGTTTTGAATGTTTAGTTAAATCCTGTTTACCTGTTTTCCAGTCAAAAATATATATTTTATCGTTTACCGGTATGAGAAAATCCACTTTGCAGTATGCTTTATAATTGCTGATTCTTGTTTCCCCGAAACCGTCGGGCTCTATTATCCAGTTTAGGTTTTCGGAAATGGCTGTCTCAAATATCCACTTAAGTCTTGGACTTTTTAAAAAGTTATCCAAAATGTTTTTTATTTGCAAAAAAATTTCATCCGATGAAATATTATCCTTCTGTTTATAGTAAACTTCGGAAAAAGTTTTTTTGTTACAATATTGCTCCGTCATTTTTTTTGCATATTCTAAAAATTTCGGTTTGCTTATCGGTTTACTCGTTTTTTGTAATCGTAACAATAAATCTCTGATTATGTCGTGAACGACGTTTCCGACTTCAAGCGCATAAGAAGTTAAAGATTTCAATTTTTGTATTTTGTCATAAGGAACTTCTTTATCGAATTTTGAATAATAATTATAAAAGTATTGTCTTTTACAATTATTAAAAATATCGTACCTTGATACCGACCATCCTAAGATGCTTGTAAAAGGGAATTTTTTTATTTTAGGAAGATTCATAGTTGATATTGTATCATTTAAAAAAATTACGCGCAAATATTTTTGTTTTAATTATTGTATAATATAAAACATGACAGCAACTTTTAATATTACTTCGGGATTTAACAGTTTGGAATCAGTTCATAAGATGAAAGATGCCGGCGCGACCGAACTTTACGGCGGTTTTTTGCCTGAAAATATTAATGCAATAATGCCGACAGCTTTTCAAATATTAAACAGACGAGGAGAAGATGCCAACTTTTCCGATTGGAACGAATTTAAAAAAGCCGTAGAGCAGTCAAGAAAATATAATATGCCGGTATATGTAACGTTTAACGGATTGTATATAGAAAAACAGTACAAATTGATTTTAAGTTTGATAAAAGAAGTGAGCTCTTTAAAAGGAGTAAAAGGAATTATTGTCAACGATATTGCACTGTTACTTTTGCTCCAAGATATTAAGTATGATAAAGAGGTTGTTATTTCTACAGGCGGAACTACGTTTAATGCCGATACCGTAGCTTTTTATAAATCGTTAGGTGCTAAAAGAATAATTTTGGACAGGCAGCTTTCAATAAAAGAAATTATAAATATAATAAGTGCAGATACTTTTTTGGAATATGAAGTTTTTATGATAGGCGGAAGCTGTTTGTTTATTGACGGTTTTTGTTCTTTTTTTCATTGTTCGGAAAAAATAGAGTATAAAAATAAAATGATACGGACATATAATGTTAAGCAATATGCTGCAGGATGTAATTTGCTTATTAATAATATTATAAATAATAAATCGTATTATGAAAAAAAATATAAAGCTTTTCAAGTTTGTCCGAGTGTTTTTTTAAGTAATTCCCAATACGTTTGCAACTTATGTAATTTATATGATTTAAGAAAACTTAACGATATTTCTTTGAAAGTAGTAAACAGAAAAAACGCTACCGACACTTTTGTAAAAGTCGTAAAGCAGGCAGTCGACAGGTTGAAAACAGTACAAAATAAAAAAGAATATATAAAATATTGTAAAAAAATATTAAAAGAAAACAATTTGTTCGTGTGTAACGAAAATCAATGTTATTATAAATAAAAATGGAACCGGAAAAAATAAATTTTATTGACGATATAATCTTTTTTGATAAATATAAAAGATATAAACGCGTTTATTTCGGAAGCGAATTTTGTGAAAAAAAATTGTTTACATTGACAGATTTGAAAGACATCGTTTCTAAAAAATATAAACAAAAAGTTACTCTTGTTTTTCCTTACTTGACCCAAAAATATTTTGATAAAGTAAAATGTATGGCGAGTTTTATTAATTTTCATAGCGATACTTTTGACGAAATCGTTTTCAACGATTGGGGACTTTTTTATTTTATCAGAAAAAATTATCCCGATATGAAACTTGTTTTGGGAAGGCTTTTAACAAAACAAAAAACCGATCCTTTTTTTTATAACGTTATCTCGAACAAACAGGGAATTTCTTTTTTGCAAAATAACGTTTTTGTACCTAAAAAAGTTACAAAAGAAACGAGGCGATATTTTTCTCAAACTTTAATAAATTCAAAAATATTTCAAAAATTTTTGGTACGAAACAATATCGTACGCGTTGAACTTGATAATGTCAATTGGGAAATGGAAATAAATTTGCCGAAACGGATAAAAGCGTCGATTTATTATCCTTATGTAAAAATAACTACGACGAGATTTTGTAATTACTTGAATATGTTAAAAAATAAAGATTGTGAAAAACATTGTAATAAACTGACTATGGAGCTAAACAAATACAGAGTTCCGTATAACTATGTCATAAGAGGAAATACAGTAAATTACAAGAATAAAATTTTACATAACAATAAAGAGTTGATAAAAAACAATATAGACAGGATTATTATAAATGAATAATGTTTCGGTTTCAATCATTATTCCATGCTTTAATGCCGTTGATTATACAAAACAGTGTATAGACAGCGTTTTGGTTAATACAAACGTAAATTATGAGCTTATTTTGATAAATAATGGTTCATCCGACGATACTGAAAAATATTTTAATTTTTTAAAAAAGAATTTGAAACCGAATAAGTTTTTACGCAAAACGAAGATTTTTCAATTTAAACAAAATTTGGGAGTTGCAAAATCTTTAAATTTAGGTATATCGAAGTCCGATGGTAAATACGTGTGTTACTTGAATAACGATGTTATTGTAACAAAAAATTGGCTTTTTAAAGCGTTAAAAGTTTTTAAAAAAGATAACACGATTGCCGCAGTAGGAACGATGTTTAATAAAGTTCAAGATAAGAAATTTATCAAACTTGTTGAAAAAGATAAAAGTGTAATTGATAAAATAGCAAAAAGTTTGGATGTTTTAAATTGCGGTAAAATAAAAACGGCAGTAACGATACACGGGTTATGCATGTTGATTAAAAAAAGTGTTTTTAAAAAAGTCGGACAGTTTAATGAAAAATTTTATCCGTGTTTCGGAGAAGATATAGAATTTTGTGAAAGGTTGAAAAAAAATAAGTATAAAATAGCTGACGCTATGGACGTTTTTATTTTTCATTATTGGCACAAATCCGTAAAATCGAAACAGTTTGACGGTAAATATAAAAACATAAGAACGGTAATAAACTCTCACCAAAAAAAATATTCAATTCCTAAAAAATACAATTTTTAAAATTATGACTTTTAATTCGGCATCAGTACAAGTTTGTATGGTTCTTGTTTAAAATATTTGTTTGCGACTTCAATAATATTGTCGGCTGTTATTGAAGATAAAACGTTGACATATTCTTCGTCGTATTTGTAACCGAGTCCCGCCATTTCCCTTAATGCAATATAGTATGCTTGTCTTTCTATTGACTGATGGTCCAACAAGTATACGCCTTTTATGAAATTTTTCGTATCTTTAAGCTCTTCATTGTCTACTTTTTCACTGCACAAATCGTTCATTATTTTTTCTATGCCTTTTTTTGCAACGTCGATGTTTTTCTTGTCAAGTCCAATATAAATTTCAAAGTAGCTTCCGTCAACTCTTGTAGGATATACGGAATTTACTTCATAGGCAAGTCCGAGCTTTTCTCTGAGTTCCATAAAAAGTCTGCCGGTCATTCTGCCGCCGAGTATTACGTTAATGAGTTTTAAAGTAGCAAAATCTTTATCGGAGACGGCAGGAGCATCGTAAGCATAAATTATGAATGCTTGATTGAATTTTGAAAGTTCCGAAGATTCTTTTTTACGGTTTTGCGGTTTGGTAGTGCCGATATTATTGTTTTTGTCGGAAGTTAAAATCATATTTCCGAAATGTTTGTTAAGAACTTTTTTTATTTCGGACTTTTTTATGTTACCGACAACCGTAATTACCGTACCTTTTGAAGAATATATTCTTTTATACACGTTTTGTAAATCCGCTTGCGTTATTTTCGGCAGAGTTTTTTCCGTACCGCTTTTTATTTTTGAGTACGGGTGCTTTTTATCGTAAAAATCCGATATGAACATATCGTTTGCAACAAGTTTTATATTGTCTTTTCTGGACTTTATGGATTGAATCAGCAGTTCTCTTTCTTTTTCGGTTTCTTGCATATCAAAAGAAGGATTTAAAATGATGTCTGCTAGAATTTCGCAGGAATTATCTAAATATCGGCTCATGCAATTTAATGTCCAACCTGAAAAATCGTATTCCACGTCAGCCGATATTGAAGAACCTAAATCTTCAATGTCTTGTGCAAGAGTTTCGGCATTTCTGTTTTTTGTGGATTTGTTCATGACGGCATACAATAGTGCCGTCTCGCCGGATTTTGATGCGTCTTCATATAAAACCGATATGGGAGAGTAAAACTTTAAAGATACGATTTCAACGTTTTCCGTTTGTTTGAATATTACTTTTATTCCGTTTTTCAAATTAAAAGTTTCCACGTAAGTTCCTCCGAATGTTATAGAACAAAATGTCATTATAAAAAATAAAATCGTCACAAAAAGTTTCATTTTGGAAATATTACCGCCTTTGACAATTTTTCTTTTGAATAATATTTTTTCATAAAATCTTTTACGTCTTGAACTGTAACTTTCTCTATGTTTTTCAAATAGTTTTCAAAAACGTCCACGCGATCATACATTTTCCAGTATCCTAACTGTCCTGCCTGCTCGTTAAACGTTTGAAGTCCGAAAAGCCAGTCCGATTTTATGTTGATTTTTATTTTTTTCAGTTCTTCTTCGCTAGGTCCTTCTTGGGCATATTTGTCAAGTTCGTAAATAAGACAATCTTTAATTTCATCGTATTTGGCTTTGTCGAACACTGCCGATATGCACGAAACTCCGGTTCCTGCCAAAGTCATATACGAAGCACTTATCGAATAGACAAGCTGTTTATCTTCTTTTAACGTTTTGTTTAACCTTGAAGATTTTCCCGCACCTAAAACATTTAAAGCGACATCTGCCGTATAAATATCTTTTGACGAAATGTCCGGACCTAGAAAACCTGAAATCATGTAACAGTGAGCAATGTTGTCTTTTATGATAAGTTCGTATCCTTGTCCGTAAGGCTCAAGTAAGTTCGGCTTGACATAATTTCCGTTTACGTTGTCATTTTTACCTAACGTGTTTTTTATCGTTTTTATCGTGTCTTTTACATTTATGTCTCCTACTACCGATATTACCATTTTTGATGGGAGATAATTTTGTTTAAAATATTTTATTATTTCGTCTCTTGGTATGTTGCCTACGACGTCGGCACTACCTATAACGCTGTTTTTGTATGCCGACTCTTTATACATCGTTGTCATAAAATGTTCAAAAAGTTGAGACTGAGGGTTATCTTTATGTCTTTGTATTTCTTCAATAACGACTTTGCGTTCAGATGCTATTTCTTCTTCGGGAAACAAAGGATTTGTTACAATGTCGGAAAGCATTTTGATTGCTTCAATATAACCGTCTTTTTGAATGTCAATATAAAAACAGGTATACTCTTTTGACGTAGCAGCATTTATCAGCCCGCCCATTTTTTCAACGTTTTCTGTCATGATGTTCCCTGGATAATTTTTGCTGCCTTTAAAAAGCAGATGCTCTATAAAATGTGACAACCCTGCTTGTTCGGTCGTTTCGTTTACGGAACCGGTTTTTACCCATACGTTTACCGATACTATCGGTACCGACGCATCTTTTTTTATTACTGCGGTCAACCCGTTATCAAATTTCATAAATTTTACTCCTTTAAGTATATCGCAATACGTTTGCGACGATAAAAACAATATTGTAAATAAAATAAATATTTTTTTCATAGTTCTTCTTTCGGTAAAACTTTTTTGTTTTTTATAATTTTAAACAAATCCACGATTGAATATGCCCATAAAGCTGCGAAAAATATATCGAATATCAGGATATTTGCGGAATTTGTTTCTTTAAATTTATAAAAAATATTTTTAAACTGTTCTATATTTTGAAAGTTTGCTGCACTTTCAACGGTTTCACGTCCTACGCTTGAAACAAACGTTGCCGCCAATATTAACATCAAAACAAAAGAAACCGCAATAAAAAATATTGCTCTTTTCCATTCTTTTATAACCAAATGTCCCGTTCCGGGTCCTAACATTAAAGTTACCAAACTTGCCGACAATAATAATAGTTTATCTTTGTTCATTTTCAAATCTTTTTAATTAAATTTTCGGCGACTTTTGCCGCTTCTATCGCATCTTTTGAATATCCGTCGGCACCGATATTTTTTGCAAAATCTCTTGTAAGAGGAGCTCCGCCCACCATAATTTTTGCGTTTATGTTCAACGCTTTTTTCAAATTTATTATTTGTTCCATCTCAACCATGGTCGTAGTCATTAAAGCCGAAAGCCCTATAATGTCGGCACCGTATTCTTTAGCTTTTGCGACGATAGTTTCTTTGTCTACGTTTTTGCCCAAATCGAAAACTTCAAAACCGAAACTTTCAAGTACGGCGCAAACTATGTTTTTGCCTATATCGTGAACGTCTCCTTTTACGGTAGCCATAACAACTTTGCCGGCAATAGTTTTGTTTTCTTTTTTCAATAAAGGTTTTATGTAGCCGAACGCAATTTGAGATGCTTCCGCAGACATTATGACTTGAGGTAAAAAGTATTCTTTTGAATTGAACTTTTCGCCTACTACGTTTAACGCTTTTAAAATGAGATCGTTTGATATGGATAACGGATTGTTGTCTTCTTTTAATATCTCTTCTATCAAATCTTTGATATAGTCTTTGTCCCCGTTGATTATTGCGTTAAACAATCTGTCTTTTGCGGGCAGACTTTTTACGTTTTGCGAAACTTTTTTTACCGCGGTCGAAAATTTCGCTACGTATTTTTTAGCGTTCAAATCGTTTCCGTTCAACAACTGTCTTGCATATTCGTCGTCAATAGTCCAGTCTAAGTTCGGGTTGCATATTGCAATATCAAGTCCTGCTGAAACCGCCATTTTAAGGAAAGTTGAATTTATAGTCTGTCTTGAAGGAAGACCGAATGAGATATTTGAAACGCCTAAAACAGTTTTGCATTGCGGATATTTTATTTTAGATTCTTTTATTGCCGTAATCGTTTGGTACGCTTGCTCTGGCGAAGAACTTGCCGATAACGTTAAATAATCGAATATTATCTCTTCTTTTTTTACTCCGAACTTGTCGGCAAATCTTAAAATTTTGTCGGCAATCGTTAATCTTTCCTGCCAAGTTTTAGGTATTCCTTTTTCGTCAACGGTAAGTCCTATAACGCTTGCGCCGTATCTTTTGGCTATAGGCAGAATTTTTTCAAGTTTTTCAGTTTCTCCAGTAACTGAATTTATCAACGGTTTCCCGGCACAATGTTTACATGCGTTTGCAATAGCATCCGGGAAACTGGAATCAACGGATAAAGGTAAATTTACTATTTCTTGTATTTCGTTTACGGCACTTATAATCAAATTCGCTTCATCCGCTCCGGGAAGTCCCATATTAACGTCAAGAATATCGGCGCCGTTTTGTGCTTGTGTTC
This sequence comes from Endomicrobiaceae bacterium, assembly GCA_045586665.1. GTDB lineage: Bacteria > Elusimicrobiota > Endomicrobiia > Endomicrobiales > Endomicrobiaceae > Ruminimicrobiellum. The sequence continues at coordinate 35,517 of JAZNAT010000078.1, forward strand.
GCGCTTCTGACTTTACAAGTCCGAAGATGTTTTTTGACAGTTCCTGCTGCAAAATTTTTCTTCCCGTAGGATTGATTCTTTCACCTATTTTAATCGGTTTTTTTAATACGTTCAAATCTATCGCTTTGGTTCTTGAAGATAACAAATGATGTTTTACTTCGTTTCTTTTTATCGGGACTTTGTTTTTTAAGTTTTGCGATAATAATTTTATATATTCAGGAGCAGTTCCACAGCATCCTCCGAACATATTTACTCCATATTCGTATGCTTTTAAAGAAAATTTTACAAACTCTTCCGCCGTTCCCGGAAAAACGGTTTTTCTGTTTATATATTTCGGCATTCCAGCGTTAGGTTTAAACGATATGGGCAGATTCGTATTTTGAGACATAAATTTGACGATTTTTAAAAGATCTTCCGGACCTACGGAACAGTTTACTCCTATTGCATCAACTTCAAGGCTTTCCGCCATAGCTACAAAACTTAAAACGTCCGTTCCGGTTACCGATACACCTTCGTTTGTAAAAGTCATTTGCGTTATAACAGGACCGTCATAAACGTCTTTAACTGCAAGAACTGCCGCTTTCAGCTCTTTGATTTCCGTCATCGTTTCTATGATAATCAGGTCTGCATCGCAATCTTTTAAAATTTGTGCCTGTTGCTTAAACGTTTCATAAGCTTTGTCAAAAGAGACGTTTCCAAGCGGATACAAATATGAACCTATTGACGAAATATCTCCTGCTACAAATGCTCCTGTTCTTTGTGCTTCTTTTTTTGCAACCGAAACGCCGGAATGTATGATTTCTTCAATTTTATTTTCCAAACCGTACTGAGAAAGTTTCAATATGTTTGCACCGAACGTGTTTGCAAGAACAATATCCGAGCCGGCATCTATATAAGATGCATAGATTTTGCGTATTCTTTCCGGAAACTTTATATTAAGTTCTTCGGGCGTCGAAACTTCATTCAAAAAATTATATTTTTGAAGTTCCGTTCCGGTTGCTCCGTCAAGAATTAAAACTTTTTTTGTTAATAAATCTTTAAACTCTTTTTTGTTCATATTTATATATTTTATCATAATTTGAAGTTATATTTAATATGTGCGGATAAAGTATTTTTATCGATTATCGTAATATAAGAACGGAAGAATTAAAATTTTTTAATTTTTTTGTATTCCGAAAATTGCAGATACTGATTTTCTAGGTATCATTTGATAAGAAGAAGTCAGTGTTACGCCTATTTTTTCAGCTCCTAACCATTTTAAAAAATCAGGCTGGTTTTGTATGTTCCAGTCTCCGTATCCGGGGGAAAAACGTAATGTCGTATTTTCATATTGCATTTTTATATCGTTACATATGTTATTTACCAGTTCTTCAACGGCAACCGAGCCTATTGAATCCAAAATAAAGGCTTCCATTATTTGTTTGTTATCCAAAAATAAAGATATTTTCGTATCGATGGACTGTCCCAGGGTTGCAACAAGTCCGCATACGAGATTTGAGTTTTCAAGCAGTTTGTAAATGTCTTTGCTTGATATGATAAAATCGTCTAGAACGATATCGTCTGTTTTAACTTTTTTTTCCGTAATACAAACGGCATATTTGGGCTGCAGCAATTTTTTTGCAAGGTCGGTCATTTCCAATATTGAAGTTTTTATTTTATCGTCAATTTTTGTTTTATATTTGTTGGCTCCCATTCTTACTAGAACAGTATCGTAATTGATTTTTAAATTTAAAATGTTTTTGTTCATAATTTTAAAAATTTCAGTTTTTAAATGATTTTGTAATTATAAAAGTTTTTTTGTTTCGTTTTATTTCCACACTTATTTGTTCACTGTAAACAGTCGTTTTTAAAGAGTTTAAATATTTTATGTTTAACGTATGTTCTCCTTCAGGTAAAAACAATCTTGTCATATTTATCGTTTCCGGTAACGTTCGCCAAGAGCGTTTGTCGGCTTTTTCAAGTAAAGATTTTGTTATATTTAGAATGCTGTTTGTTAAAATACTTAAAGTATTATCGTTTGATTCCTTTTGTCTTACCTGCTCCGTAACCGCTTTTGCAAGAACATATCTTCCTACGGCTCTTGCAATGGTTTTTGAGTATATTGCCAAATTTTCTTTTTGTAAAGCACTTATAAGCAGAGAGCCTATATCTGCAGCAACATAACTCTCATCACTTATCGTTTTTTGACGCAAATTTTTTTCGGTCGTCGGCGCAACAACTTCAACTAAAAAAGACGAAATTTTATTGTCAAATCTTTCGTATTTAGGAAATGCTATTTTTATGTATTCGTCCGAAAATCCGGCTCTGACAGCAGCTTTAACTTTTTCCGCTTGCTCTTGTTCCTGCGTTGATACTTCTGTTGACACGAAATACGACCATGCTTTAAAAAAAGAAAGTTCTATTATGGAGTCGATTTTTTTCGGTGCCAAACCGTTATAGTTTACGATTATAAGTTCGCCGCAGCTTTTATCGTCGTATTGTTCGGATAAAGCAAAAGCATATTTTTGTCTTAAATTTTCCGCTTCCTGTGAAAAACCCAGTTTTACGTACAATTTATACAATGAATAAATCAAATCTTTCGGCACAGGAAGATTATATCCTACGTTGTCTTTTTCTTTTTTTGTGTCGGAATAAAAACTCGTATCGTAATTTTTTAAAGCCGATTTGTACGAAATTATTGCATCGTTATAATATCCGGCATTTTCGTAGACGATACCCATAAAATATCTTACGAACGGGTCATTGTTGTAAAAAGCTTTTCCGTAACTGTCGGCGTGAACTTTTTTAAATAAATTGTCGACTTGTCTTGCTTCAACTACGGCTTCGTTGTCAAATCCTTGCAAAATATAGTTAAGTGCACAGAACACATTAACGTAAGCCATTTCATAAGCATGTCCGTAATACGGTATTACGTTATCGTTTGCAAACAAAGAAAACGCTCCCGCGGAAATACTTTTTGTATAGTTTTCATCGTATATTTGTTTTGCCGTTTCAAAATTGTCGTTGCTTTGCAGATAATTTTTTGACAAATGTTGTACAAATGCCAAATCAATATGATATAGAAACTTGTTTTTGTCGCCGTAAGTATCTTTTGAAACGTTAACCAAACTTTCCGCATCAATATACTTTTCGCTTGCCATATACTTTTCAAGTTTATAATAGTAACTTTGCAGTCCGGCACATGATATAAAAAGAAAAACAATTAATATTAAAGTATATTTTGTTTTGTTCACTTTAAATCGGTTCCTTATAAGATTTTAAAATTAAAAATCTGTTTCTTCCTTTACGGATTTTTATTTTCTTTTTTTCG
>JAZNAT010000079.1:0-2540 GCA_045586665.1 Endomicrobiaceae bacterium
AAATTTTTTCATTTTTTTATTATACTAATTTTTATAATTTTATGTACGATAAAAATAAAGTATAATTATTTTATGAAAAAATTTTTATCGATAAAATATTTTATATTTTTTGTTTTTACATTTTTATGTTCCTGTTCAACGCTTAAAATAAAATCACCCGACGAATTTTCTTGCATATACATACACACGGCAGATTATGTTTTGTTAAGTATACAAAAAATTACCGACAATCGTATGTCGGTAAGAATTTATGTTGAAGGTGACGGAAACGCTTACACCGCCAAAGGATATGCTACAAACGACCCTACACCGAAAAGTTTTTTTTTAAGAGATGTTGCTTTTAGCGATCCGACACCTAACGTCGTATATTTGGCAAGACCGTGTCAGTTTATAAAAGATAAAAATTACGATAAAATCGACTGGACTACCGGCAGGTTTTCACAAAAAATCGTTGATAACGTCGCACAGGCAATAGAACAAATTGCTGACGGAAAAGAAACGGTTTTAATAGGATATTCCGGCGGTGCATTACTTACGGGACTGATAATAAACCGCTACGGGCACAGGTTGAAAACCGTTAAGTGGATAACGATTGCCGGACTTTTAAACCATTCGGCATGGACAAAATATTTTAATTATGTTCCGCTTAAAGATTCTTTGGATTTGGATTATATTCCTGATATAGCACAAACGCATTACATTGCAAAAAAAGACCGAATTATACCTTACAAACTTACGGCAAAATACGTAAACGAAAAAGACTGCATTTTTATCGAAGATGCCACTCACTCTAAAGGAATAACGATAAACTATAACGATTAATTTACAATTAACCGAAAACGGCAACTCTTTCAATTTTTTTATTGGACCAGCTTGCCTCTAATGATGCTTGCGCATGTTTTCTCTTTTCGATTTTTACGTTGACAAAACAGTGTTGGATACAACACTTCAAAACTAAAAATATCTATTAAGCTCATCAAATTTTCAGCAGGCATTTTCGAAATTAAAAATAAAAACATAAATAACGGGAAGATGAATTTCTATCTTCCCGTTTTTTTAGTTTTCCAATATAAATAACGATTAAATCAATTATATTTAAACCTTAGTTTGCTGCCGTGTCCGTTACACCGCTGTCGTCTGCCGGCATATTCTGTTCGATTTTAAACGTAAGTTCCGTTCTTCTGTTTTTGGCTCTTCCTTCGGCAGTCTTATTGCTTGCTATAGGCTTGGAGAAACCGAACCCTTGCATTGATACTCTTTCCGCATCAACACCTTTATTGATAATATAATCGGCCACCGATTTTGCTCTTCTTTCCGACAAGTCTTGATTGTATTCGGCAGAACCTATATTATCGGTATGACCGTCAACTTTTACAGTTACGTTGGGATTTTCTTTCAAGAAACTTGCAACAAAATCAAGTCCGGAATAACTGTCTTGAGAAATTTTATCGGAATTAAATTCAAACAAACTTTGTTTTGCAAGTTTTTCAAAATCTATTTTTATTTCTTTTTTTTCTTCTTTTATAGCTACCTGTATAACTTCTTTTATGGCTTGAACTTGTTCCGGCTCGGGTTCAGGCTCGACTACAGGTTCGGGAACAGGTGCCGGTTCAGGTTCTGCAACGGGCTCAGGCTCGTTACCCGTTACGGTTTTAACTACCGGGTCGGGTTTATCACAGCAGCATCTGTCAGGTCTTGCATACTTTGTTCCGCAACTTGATATACATACTGCCAACAACATCATCATTAACGATCCTAACATCTTCTTCATTATATTTTTCCTCCAGCATATTATTTTCTTTTTTGCTTTAATTATCTTTCTATAAACTACTTCTCTTCACTTGTAATGATAACTACGAGATCCCGCATCAAGTGCAGGTTGACAAACTGTTCTGTTTGTGCCGTTTCCATACTCCTATGCATCAAACTTTTTGCAAAAAGTTTAAAACTTAAATTCTATTCCGGCATTAACAACATAACCGTCTCTGCCGCAGAACGTTTTATGACCTTTCAAATGCAATACGGTATATCCCCAAATTTTTTCTACTCCGAGACCGCAGCTTACGTAATCTTTATAATATGTTTCAGGTAAAGTTCCAGAAGCATAATCGGTTTCCAATTTGATATCACCGTTAGATGATACGAACACATATTTACCCTCTGCGGAAATTATCCAACATTTACCTAACGTTTTTGCAAGTTTCAAACCGGGAGCTACGGCAATATCGATTATATTATCGGCTTTAACTTTTGCTTCATTACCGAATATCATATCATACGAAGAATATTCTTCCGTAATCAAATAATTCGAATTGAAAACTACGTTCGGCTGGATTGTAAAACTTCTTTCGACAACTTCAAAGTTGTAACCTGCTTTTGCGGCAAAACCTATACTTTGAATATTGTAATCTTTGGAATAATCTTCTCCACGTCCGCCTTTATATTCCACTTTGTTTGCCATATAACCGTAATCCAAAACGGCTCCGAAGAAAAGTTTGCCGATATACCAATTTCCTCTGACACCTGCAAAACCGCTGTTA
>JAZNAT010000080.1:0-22400 GCA_045586665.1 Endomicrobiaceae bacterium
AACGACATGGCTACGATCCGACTTTATTTTTTAGAAAAAATTTTACATCTTGCTTTGAAGAAACGGTTCTTGTTTTCAACTTCATAAATTCGCAAGGAAATTCTATTTCTCCTTGACTGTTTATAACAATCATATTGTTACCGGCTTTACAAAACTCTCTATTTTTTCGAATATATTTTTTTTGATATTTTTAATATTTTTATTCATCGTATTAATATTTTTATATTCAGTTTGTATTCGTAACAAACTTCTGTTGAAAACGTTCTCATTCGGTACTAAATGTTTCATATCCAAGTTATCTTGCTCGTTGGGAGAAAACATTTCCATAAAAATAAAAAGTATTGAGACATTATTGAAATTTTTGTTTACAAACTCTGTTATGGCAAACATTTCATTTATATTGTTTTTATCTATACAAATATTAATTTGTCCCAACATCTTTGATTTTTCAGCAAGCTTAATAGATTCGATAACATCATTGAAAATTCTTTTTTTACAAGACGTAATACTTTCAAAATTATTTATTGATTGTAAAGAAAAATGAATATTGTCTATATATTTTACAACTTTGTCATATTTTTGTTTAAATAAAGAACCGTTCGTTCCTAAAAGAATATACATATTTTTTTGTTTTGCACGTCTCAAAATAACATCTATATCTTGTCTTATTAAAGGTTCTCATCCGGTAATATATAAAAAAGATGTTCCTGCCTGCGCTAAAGCATCTATAACCGTAATCGCTTGTTCCGTAGTCATATCGCGTTTAACATTGTTTTTTCTGTGTACATGACAAAACTCACATCTGAAATTACATTTAGATGTTAGTTCCAATCTGCAAAACATCGGATAGTCTTTTATTATTGAAATAACCGTTGATTTTAGTAAATTCAAAGTTGTTAACGAAAAAAGGTTATTCATTTTAAATTATAATATAATTAAAAATGTTTTTTGAGGCAAATATTTTTACAATTTTTAAAGCATTAATATCGTACCTTCCGATAAACAATTACAAAATATTTTTTGCTATAAGCATTTCGGCAATTTCTACCGCGTTAAGTGCGGCACCTTTTAACAGGTTGTCCGAAACTACCCAAAAAGTCAAACCGTTGTTGCAGGAAATATCTTTTCTTATTCTTCCTACAAACGTTTTCTGTTGATTTTGTGCAAATAACGGCATAGGATATTTATTTTCTGCAGTGTTATCTATGACTTCCACACCTTTTGCGTTAGACAAAAGTTCTCTTGCTTTTTCAGGCGTCAATTCTTTTTCGGTTTCAATCCATACGGATTCACTGTGAGCTCTTAAAACGGGAACTCTTACACAAGTTGCACTTACTTTTATACTTTTATCTCCCATAATTTTCATCGTTTCGTTTGTCATCTTCATTTCTTCTTTCGTGTATCCGTTATCTTCAAAAACGTCTATATGAGGAAGAACGTTATAAGCTATCTGATACGGAAACTTTTCAAAAGGAGGTAACGGTTCACCTTTACCGAGCGCTTTTGTTTGGTTTTCCAAATCGTGAATACCTTTCGAACCTGCACCCGAAACAGCCTGATAAGTAGAAACTATTACTCTTTTAATTTTTGCATAATCATGTAAAGGTTTTAATGCAACAACCATTTGAATCGTCGAACAGTTGGGGTTAGCAATTATTTTTTTATCTTTGGATAAATCGTCGGGATTAACTTCAGGAACGACGAGCGGACAATTGTCGTCCATTCTCCAAGCACTTGAATTGTCTACTACAAAACAACCGTCTTTTGCAAACGAAGGTGCAAACTCTTTAGACGTTCCTCCGCCTGCACTGAACAATGCCAAATCTACCCCTTTACCGCTGTCGTGTGTTAAAAGTTCTACAGGTATATCTTGTCCTTTAAATTTTAACTTTTTACCTACGCTTCTTTGCGAAGCCAACAGTTTTATAGATTCAACCGGAAAATTTCTGTTTTCCAACATCTTTATCATTTCGTTTCCTACCACACCGGTAGCACCTACAACTGCAACTTTGTACTTTTTCATTTTGTATGCTCCTTAGAGAAAAATTTTTAATTTCCAGTTTTATAGTTGCGTCTAACACTGTTTTGTCAACGGAAAAACTGAAAAATTAAAAATATAAAAATATTTTTATTATAAGCAATTTTAAGATTTTAGGCGAACCGAAGTTTTTTTAATAAAACTTACTCTTTTGCGGTAAATGAATTAAAAAAAATACAAAGGTCAACCAAAATATTAAAACCGTTATAAGTTGTTTGCAATCAAGTCACCGACTTGGGCAGTTCCCATACCCATCTTACCGGCAGCCAAAGATTTTATCTTTCCGCTTGCCAAAGATTTTGCCATGGACTTTTCTATCATTTCGGCTTCTTTTTCAAGACCTAACGTTTCAAGCATCATAGCACCTGCACTAATTGCAGCCAACGGATTTATAACGTTTTGCCCAGTATATTTTGGAGCCGAACCGCCCATCGGTTCGAACATCGATACGCCTTCAGGATTTATGTTTCCGCCTGCCGAAATTCCGATACCGCCTTGAATCATTGCTGCCAAATCGGTAATTATATCGCCGAACAAATTGTCGGTAACTATAACGTCAAACCATTCGGGATTTTTTATCATCCACATACATACCGCATCGACGTTTACATAATTCAATGCTATATCGGGATAACTTTTTGCCCCCATTGCTCTGAATGCTCTTTCCCATAAATCCGATGCAAACGTCAAAACGTTTGTTTTTCCGCACAACGTAAGCTTTTTATCTTTATTTCTTTTTTTCGTCAATTCGAAAGCATATTTCAAACATCTGTCGACACCGAACCTCGTATTTATCGATTCCTGCGTTGCAACTTCAAAAGGAGTATCTTTTTTCAAGAACCCGCCAGCGCCCAAATAAAGACCTTCCGTATTTTCTCTGACAACGACAAAATCTATATCTTTAGGTTCTTTATTTTTTAAAGGACAATCTACACCTTCATAAAGTTTTACCGGTCTTAAGTTTATATATTGGTCAAGTTCGAACCTTAATCTCAACAAAATACCTTTTTCAAGTATTCCCGGTTTTACGTCGGGATGACCTATTGCGCCCAGATACATCGCATCGAACTTTTTAAATTCTTCAACGCAACTGTCGGGCAGAATTTCACCAGTTCTTTTATATCTTTCTCCTCCCAAATCAAAACTTGTAAATTCGAATTTTGCACCGGTTTTGGCAGCAACGGCATTTATAACTTTTACGCCTTCGGCTATTACTTCAGGTCCTGTTCCGTCTCCTCCTATAAGAGCTATTTTGTAAGTTTTGGACATTTTTATTTTTCCCCCCTTATGTAGGAAAGCAACCCGCCGGCTTTTATCAATTTTTGCATAAATTCCGGAAAAGGTTGAGCTTTATATGTTTGCTTTTTTGTTATGTTTTTTATTTCGCCTTTTGCCAAATCTATTTCAAGTTTATCGCCTTTATCTATATTATCGACGGCCTCTTCGGACTCTATAATCGGAAGGCCTATATTTATACAATTTCTGAAAAATATTCTTGCAAAAGATTTTGCAATAACACAAGAAACTCCGGCGCCTTTGATTGATATAGGAGCATGTTCTCTTGAAGAACCGCAACCGAAATTTTTATCGGCAACGATAATGTCGCCCTGTTTTACTTGCGATGCAAAATTTTCGTCTAGATCTTTCATACAATATTTTGCAAGTTCTTTCGGGTCGGACGTAGTCAAATATCTTGCCGGAATAATTTCGTCGGTATTGACGTTTGCTCCGTATTTGAAAACGTTTCCTTTCAATATCATATTTGCCATACAAAAACCTCTTTATTTTATAATTTAATTTTAAAGTAAATTTTATAACATTTATAACTAAAAATCAAAATAACCGATGATTTGAAATTGGAAGATTGAATGATTGGAAGTTCAAATGTAAAATTTGCTTTGCAAATTTTGTTATTATTATTCTTTTTCTTTTCCTCCATTCTCCTATTTCTCTAATCTTCTATTCTTATGCCTTTTTTATTGACAATAATAATTTTTTATGTTAGATTTTAAGCATCAATTTTACGAGACAAAAATATGATTATACCTATAAATTTTGTAGAAATAGAAAATATTAAAACAAAACCGCAAAACATTAAAGATTTGGTTCATTTATGGAAAACGGTTGCAAAAGAACCGATATCAAAAAGAGTTCAACATTATAAAGACGTATTCATACAAGGAAACGATGAAGCAATCTTTGCGGAACTTGCATTTTGTATTTTTACACCACAGTCAAAAGCTTTATCGTGCTGGAAAGCAGTAAACGCATTAAACGATAAAAATCTTTTAATTAACGGAACGGCAGATGACATTTCGGAAAATATAAGCGGTGTTCGCTTTCGGAAAAACAAAGCAAATTTTCTTATTCTTGCAAGAGAAAAGTTTTTAAATAACGGCAAAATAGACATTAAAAAATTTTTGAAATCTTTTGATGAGCCTAAAAAATTGAGAACATGGATAATAGACAACATCAAAGGTATCGGTTACAAAGAAGCCGGACATTTTTTGAGAAATACAGGACTAGGACTTGATTTGGCAATTTTGGACAGACATATTTTAAGAAACTTAAAGTTTTATAATGCAATAGATGAAATTCCTTCAACTTTAACACCTAAAATTTATTTGGATATAGAACAAAAAATGATAAAATTTTGTAACGAAATAAAAATACCTATGTCACACATGGACCTGCTTATGTGGGCTATGCAGACAGGCGGAATATTTAAATAATTAGTAATTTAGGAATTAGAAATTAGAAATTAGAAATTAGAAATTATTAATTAACGACAAAGACAAATTAAAAGTTTAAGGAGAAAAAAATGAATACTTTGGCATTAACGAAAATACCTTACGGAATCTTTATTATAACATCTTGTTTCGATGAAAAAATCGGCGGACAAATAGCAAATACAGTTTTTCAAATAAATTCCAATCCCGCAACTATAGCAATAAGTATTTCAAAACAAAATAATACTCACTCTTTATTATCTAACAGCAAAAAAGCCGTCATATCTACTATAACCGAAGAAGCAAGTTTTGAATTTATAGGAAAGTTCGGCTTTAGAAGTTCAAGAGATTTTAATAAGTTTGAAGGAGTAGAATACAAAACCAATGAAAACGGGTTACCTATAATAACACAATTTATAAATTCTTATTTTGAAACGGAAATCATTTCACAATTTGAAACGGAAACTCACACCGTATTTTTATGTAAAGTAATAAATTGCGAAATATTAAACGATAATCCTACAATGACTTACGATTATTATCACAAAGTAAAGAAAGGCTTAACTCCGAAAAATGCTCCGACTTTTATACATCAATAGAAAAATTCTACGGATTTTTTGATACATAGATGTATGGAACAACAGACTTAACTACGAGAATTTACATAAAATGATGACTGACAACTTGATTTATAATTGTCTTTTTTGCCCCTCTATACTTCCGGTTTTCCATACCTCAAAATTCGTCTTAGGCAAATTTTAAATGTCTCTATATTGGAGAGTGACGGTTCCTTCACCCAGCATTTTCTCCAAATCTTTTATACATTCATCACTATATTTTACCGTATATTCCGTTTCTATCGTATAATCTTCCGTTTTATAATCTTTAATTTCCAAATATACTTTTGATTTACCGGGATATTTATCAATAATTTTTATAATTTTATCCGATAAATCATCATCTAAAGCAACCGCGGAAACTTGTATTCTTAACGAACCTAAAAACGGTGGAAATTTTTGTTTTGCTTCTTCCATAGAATAAAATTCTTCTATTGAAAGTTTAGGTTTACCTTTATCATGCAACACTTTACCTTTAACAACAACTATCATTTTTTCTTGCAGTTTATCACTTATCTTTTCATACAATTTGTGGAACACTATACAGTCCAAATAGCCGTACATATCTTCAACTCTAAACGTCGCATATGTTTTTGTTTTATCACTTTTTGCGGTTAAATGTTTTAAAGATGTTATCATTCCCGCAACTCTTATAATTTTTGCGGTATCAAAATTTGTATTTTCAGGCGGAACGGGAACAGTATCAAGTCTGTACATTGAAAAAGCTATCATATCTCTTTTATATTTTTCTAACGGATGTCCCGAAAGATAAAAATCCAAAACTTCTTTTTCATATTCCAATGCTACGGTTTCATCCAAAGAAGGAATTTTTTTGTCCATTACACTGACCGTAGCCGTAGATATTTCATCACTACCGAACAAAAACCCCTGACTATCGTTTTGTTCTTTTTTTGTTTTAATGGCTTGTTGCATCGTTTCTTCTATATTATCAAGTATTTTTGCTCTAACTTCCAACTTGTTTTTCCCGAAACAGTCAAATACACCAGCTTTACAAAGACATTCTATTGCTCTTTTGTTTACTGCAGATAAATCTATTTTCGATAAAAAGTCTTCAAAAGATTCAAACTTACCGAATTTTTCTCTTGCTTCAACTATATTTTGTGCCGCACCTTCACCTACATTTTTTATAGCAAGAAGACCAAACCTTATGTTTTTTCCTTCAACGGAAAATTTGCTTTGAGAATATCTTATATCGGGTGGTAAAGTTTTTATACCAAACTGTTTAACATCATCAATATATTCAATTATTTTACTGTCTGCAGATTTTCCTATTTCATTATTCATACATGCCGTCATATACTCAAGCGTATAATGAGCTTTTAAATATGCGGTTCTATACGTAACATAAGCATAAGCTGCTGAATGTGATTTGTTAAAGCCATAACCTGCAAAAGTTACCATGTTATCGTAAATTTTGTTTGTTATTGATGGATCTATCCCATTTGCTCGGCCACCTTCAACAAACTTTTCTCTTGCAGCCTGCATTTTATCTATGAGTTTTTTACCCATAGCTTTTCTTAAACCGTCTGCTTGACCTGCAGTAAAACCGCCTATGGCCATAGCCATTTGCATAACTTGTTCCTGATACAAAATAACACCATAAGTATTTCTAAGTATCGGTTCCTGCAAAGGATGATCATAAGTAACTTTTCTTCTGCCGTGTTTACAGTCTACAAAAACATCAAGCATCCCCGCACCTATAGGTCCGGGACGATAAAGAGCATTTAAAGCGGTTACATCTTCTATACTGGTAGGTTTCATTCTTCTAACCAAATCTTTCATACCTTCGGATTCAAGCTGGAATATGCCGAAAGTTTTTGCTTCCTGTAAAAGTTTAAATGTTTTTTTATCTTCAAGGGAAATTTTTTCCAAATCAAAATCCGGTTCTTTTTTCTTTATAAGTTTTACAGCTTCGTTTATAATGGTTAAGTTTTGAAGTCCCAAAAAGTCAACTTTCAAAAGACCTAAATCCGGCAAAATTCTACCATCGTACTGTGTGGTCACAACATTTTTTTTGCCTATGGCAAGAGGTGAAAAATGTCTTACATCTTCCGGTGCAACTATTAACCCTGCAGCATGAACTCCGGTATGTCTTTTTGTTCCTTCAAGTTTTGAAGATATTTTTATAAGTTCGGCAACTCTGGAATCTTTTTTTATAATTTCCTGCAACTCTTTAGATTCTACCATAGCATCCGGTATTGAAGCTTTTACCGGAATTGCATTTGCTATTTTTTGGGTTTCGGTAGGTGTAAACCCTAAAACCCTACCTACATCTTTTACTACCATTTTTGCTTCCATAGCACCGAAAGTTATGATTTGTGCACAGTTATTTTGACCGTATTTGTCTCTAACATAATCTATAACCTGTTCTCTGCCAAAATCTGCAAAATCAATATCAAGATCAGGCATTGAAATTCTCTCAGGATTCAAAAATCTTTCAAAAAGCAAATCGTATTTTAACGGACAAATATCGGTAATTCCCAATGTATAGGTTACGATTGAACCTGCTCCTGAACCTCTTCCGGGACCTACCGGTATTCCGTGATCTTTTGAATATTTTATGAAGTCCCAAACGATTAAAAAGTATGAAGCAAACCCCATTTTTTTAATAACGGACAGTTCATATTCCAATCTATCGGTATGTTTTTTTTCTATAACCGGATATCTCTTTTTTAAACCTTCTCTGCAAAGATGTTCAAGATAAGATTGCGAAGTGTATCCTTCAGGTACTTCAAAGTTCGGTAACAAATCACCGTTACCTTTTTTTATTTTAATATCTACCATATCGGCAATGACAAGTGTATTTTTTATTGCTTGCGGGACATAAGAAAAAGTTTTTATCATATCTTCCGGTGAACGATAATAAAATAAGTCCGAACCCATTCTCATTCTGTTAGGATCGTTAACACTTTTTTGTGTATTTATGCATAACAAAATATCGTGATAATATGCATCTTCCTGCTTTAAATAGTGACAGTCGTTTGTTGCAACAAGAGGTATCCCGGTTTCTTTTGAAAGTTCCATCATCGGAGCAATTATTGCTTTTTGTTGTTCAAGACCGTTATCCATAATTTCAAGATAATAATTACCTTTACCGAACACATCCTGATACCAGCCGGCAACTTCTTTTGCTTTTTCTTTATTACCCGCTGCAAGTAAAACGGCTATTTCCCCGGCCAAACAGGCTGAAGAACAAATAAGCCCTTTAGAATATTTTTGTAATAATTCTTTATCTATTCTCGGTTTATAATAAAAACCTTCGGTAAATCCTGCACTTACAAGATAAGATAAATTTCTGTAACCTTCATTATCTTTTGCAAGAAGTATCAAATGATGATACCCGCCGTTTTCTTTGTCCTTATCAAATCTGCTCTTTTTAGCAACATAAACTTCGCACCCTATAATAGGTTTTATACCGCTATCCAAACATGCCCAATAAAATTCCATTGCACCGTACATGTTACCGTGGTCGGTAATTGCAAGTGCAGGCATTTGATACTGTTTTCCTATAATATTGAAAAGTTCTAACGGTTTACCTTTTTTGGTTAATTTGGTTAACCCGTCCAACAATGAATATTCGGTATGATTATGTAAATGCACAAATTCTGCAGCCATATTTACCTCAATTTACAAAGTATAAAAGTATAACTATAATTAACGACAAAAAACAAAAAATTTAAACTGTTTTTAATGCAAGGTTAATCTAAAGAAGCTCAGGGTAAATGAAAAATTATAAATTGTAAATCTTAAATTGTCGTTTATATGTTTATATAGTATATCAAAATATTAAACTTTGCTAAAGCATTTTATAAAACAATAAAATAAAAAAGAAGATTTAAAAAACTTCAAAAATTTTATTTTTTTAACTTTTTTGTTATTCTTTTTATCTTTGCGGTTTTTACTACGGTTGTCGATATTTTTTTAGTTTTTGTTTTTTTTGTTGTCGCCTTTTTAACGATTTTCTTTTCATGTTCAGGTTTATGGTCGCTTTCCCAAATGTTTTCAAGGTTATACAACCGTCTTAAATCATCGCTCATAACGTGAACGATAAGTCCGCCGAAATCCAAAACTTTCCAATTAACCGCTGCATTTCCGCCATCTCTTCTTAACACTTCAACCGAATAATCATATTTAAAAGTTTTTTCTATTTCGTTTACAATTGCATTTATTTGAGGCATAGAATTTGCAGTCGCAATAACAAAATAATTTGTTATCGGTGTTTTGTCCCGAACGTCCAACAAAACAACATTTTCAGCCTTTTTATCTTCGGCTATTTTTACTGCCTGTTTTGCAAGTTTTAAAAAATCTATTTTTTTCATTTTACCCCCCTTAATATTGGAAGATCGGATAATTAGAAGATTTGAGGATTGGATGTTAAGTTGTAAAATTTGCTTTGCAAATTTTGTTATTATTTAGCTTTACGCTTTTCTTCTAATATTTCATTCTTCTAATCGTCTGCCTCTCTGTCCAACTTGTCGTATATATTGCAATCTTGTCCCAACATTACCGATACATCCGTTAACGGTCTTTCCTGAGGTCTGAAAATTATTTCACCGCAATTTAATATATTTTTTATATTTTTTATTTTTTCATAATCATTTACCAAATCAAAAATCATTGTAAATTCATACTTTTTTGAAGACGAACCCCAGTCAACTACATCAAAAGAATTTTCTCTAAGTTTGTTTGCCGCTTTTATTGCAAGTCTTGATTTTTTTGTCGAATTTAAAACTTCAATTTTTAAATCTTTTTTTTTGTCTTTATGTTCCGTTTCCTCAAAGAATTTTATAATTTTTTGCATCCCATCGCTATCAAGCTCAATTCTGTTTCTTTTATAAACGGTAGGTACATCGGCAAATCTTATAATCTTTTCACCGTTAAAAATTTTAGAATATAACAACAAAAACTCTTTTGTTTTAAAATTGGTTTGTACGACAAGTTTTTTATCGTACAAACATTTTAACAGATTAATCAAAACAATTCTTTGCGAATTATAATAAACATAATTTAACAGTTTAATCCGGCAAACCATACCGTCATATACGTCAACATCACGGTTTAAACTTTTGTTCAAAAGTGCCGTATTATTTTTTAAATCTTTAGATTTGGAAAAGATTTCAACGACGGTTTCCAAACTTTTTTTATCTAACAAAATATAAAAATCAAAATTCAATTTACCGTCAAAAAGTTTTTCCGTTTCGTTTTTAATAAAAACGATACGTTTGTCTTTTTCAACTTCAACAAACATTTCTTTTAATGTTTTGGATTTTTTCGTTTTTTGAAAAACGGTAATATTTTCATCAACAAAAACCGTTTTTATATACTTATCGTAACTGTTATATTTTGCGGCAAAAAATTTCGTTTCAACATTTGTTTCATCGGAAAAATCTTCATAAATAAAAAGCACGTCAATATCTTTTCCGGAATTTACCGTTTTTAAAATATCGGAAGTAAAAGAAAAATATAAAAGAAACCCGATAAAAATCAATATAATAAACAAACATATTTTTTTCAACATACAGTTTTAACCGTTATACCAGTTCCATATTTTTATAATATCAGGATGCAATACTTTAAAACAGGAAACCACATACTTTATTTTATTCTGTAAAACAAATTTAAATGTTTTGTTTAAATTACCGTACAACATTTTTTTAGACACGAAACTTTTTTTATATTTTCTATCTTCCGACAAACTGTCGGCGACAAAAATAACTTTTTCATAATCAGACATATTGACTCTTCCCACAGTATGATTTTTTATTGAATTTAAAATATCTTTATCTTTTATACCGAATTTTTTTTCGGCGATATCAGCACCTACATAAGAATGAAGCACCTGCGGTAAATATTTTATCATGAAAGGCAATCTTTTTATCTTCATATTATTTTTTATTATATATTTTTTCATTTCATCCGTATTCATATCTTTTGCACAATCATGCAATAAAGATGCAACCGAAACTTTAAAGATATCAAGATTATAAACTTTTGCAAGTTTTATCGCTAACTTATTTACGGCTACGGTATGTTCGTACCTTTCTAACGACAAATTCAAACATAAATAATCGAAGATTTCTTTTTCCAAGTTTTTACAAATCATAAATATATCCGCTTTTATTTACAATACAATTTATTTTGTTTTATATACTCTTCAACTTTTTTAGGAACGAAACAACTTATATCCTGCTTATTTTTTATCATATTTCTTATCATCGTTGAAGATATATCACTCATAATTTTTTTTGAAAACACGCAACAATTATAATAAATACTGTTTTTATCTATTTCAACGCCGGGTCTGCCTATAACATAAAAACCGTATTTTTTGCATATATATTCCGTATTTTTCCACAAATTAAGTTGAGCAAACGAATCCGCCCCTACCAACATTTTTATGTCACAATTTGCATATTTATTTTTTAAATAGTCAAGCATGATATAAGAATAAATTTCTTTCTTCAAATCAAGTTCGTAAGTATCTATAACACAGTCAGGAAAACCTTTTATTGCCGAACACAACATAGCATACCTATCTTTATCAGAAGCAACAAGACAGGATTTATGAGGCGGCTTATATGCCGGAACAAAAATAATTTTATCAAGTTTAAATTCTTCAAAGGCCGTTCGAGTCATTTGAAGATGTGCATTGTGAACAGGATCAAACGAACCGCCAAGCACGGCAACTTTTAACATACTATATCAACTCCAACGAATTTTTATCTATCCAGCCGCTTAAACCGTCAACCGATAACTTTATGTTTACCCATCTGCCAAGTTCCGACAATATCTCGGCTTTTCTTCCGGCAGCGATTTCAAAACTGTAACCTTCCGTTTTTATAGGTTTGTTTCTTACCGAAACGGAATTTATAATTACCGCCTCTTTTGATAACAATTCGTCTTCAACTTTCATATAAAGCAACGGTATTACCGATAAAAATAATATAAAAAATAAAACGGATAACTTTAAAAATCGTCTGTGATAAAACAGACAATACAAAACAAAAAACAAACAAAATATAAAAAATAACAAACAAGCCGTTACGGTCAATTCGTTTAAAGAGGCCGCAAGCTTTAATTCTGTAATCATTTTTTCGGCAATATTTTGCTGAGGTTCTCTTGTGAGTTTTGATATTTGCTCTTTAAGTTTTCTGACACTTTTATTTCTTGGAGAAAGTCTTAACGCTTTTTCAACATTTAAAGAAGATTTTCCCATATCTTTATCTTTTAAATAACATAAAGCCAAATTATAATATACCGTTGAGTTTGCAACACCGGATCTTATAAGCAGTTCATAATTTATCGCAGCATTTACATAATCCTGCTGTTCGTAAAAGTCGGACGCTTTTTGAAACAATTCTTTTTGTGCAGTATTTGCAAACAGTATTGTATTGAACCCGAAAATTAAAATAAAAAACAAACATATTTTTTTCATATTTTTTTATCCGTTTTAATTTTTTTTTCAAAATTTTCTTTGAGAAATTTTATTTGAGAAAACGTTTTTTTCATATCATTTTGAGTAGCAATAATATTGGTAAACTTAAACCTGTCACAAACTACAAGCGTATCCATAACAACATCTATTAAATTTTTATCAATCCCGAACGAACTTAAATTGTTTTTTATTTCTTCTTTCGTCATTATCATATAATCAAAATTCGTTTTTATTCTTAAAAGCATTTTTAAAGAAAGATCCGCATAAAAATAAAAATCGAATTGTCTGTTTCTTTTTAATGCTGTCGATGTCTGTTGAAAATAATTAGCAAACATTTTCTTCGACTTCATTTTTTGAACTTTTACTTTATCCTTATATATATGAATTATTCTTAACCTGTAAATTAACGATACTATAACGGTTAATATAAAAAAAACATTAAGTCCGATAAAAAACGTTTTTATTATTAAAGGCCCGGACGATTTTGATAAATCAGGTCTTAATTTTATTTTTAAACCGTTACCGTTTTGTAAATTTTCATCACTTTCCAAAATGATATCGCTTATATTTGATAACTCATCGTTACTTTTTACACCTGAAACCTCAATATTGATTTTATCCGTACTGATATTTATATATTCTTTTAAATCGGGATCGAAATAAGAAAAAGAAATACTCGGAATATTTTTATTCCCTTCCAAAAGCGGTATTATAACACATTGAAACTTTTTTGAACTTACAAAATTGCCCGTATTGATTTTTACGGTAGTAGCATACTTTTTCATATCGTCGGACAAATCTATTTCCGGTTCGGAAATACTGTTTATATTTCCGTTACCTTTAACGGTTATCGTCAACACAAGGGGTTCATTAACTTTTAATTTTTTCTTGTTGACCGTTGCCGAAATTTCATATTTACCTACCGCTCCGGAAAACTTTTCCGGTTTTCCGGTTTCCGGAAGTGGCAGCACTTTTATATTAACTTTCTTAGTTTCAAAGTTTGTGACTCTTCCCGTACTTAAATAGCGGATTGAAACGGAAGAAGGATCTATCGTCAATATACCTTCTCTCATAGGATATAAAGGCGTAGCAACTTCAAACGTAAAATAGTTTTCTCCTTCTATAAGTTTATATCCGCTTTTAATCTTTGACTTATTTTTCCAGAAATCCTGAAACATCGGTAAAGTATAATTAGGATTTGACGCCAAATCTTTATTGGTTTTAAAAGTTAATGTGTAATACAATACCTGATTTACGTAAATAATGTTTGTATCGGTAAAAGCGCTTACACTGCTATTCAAGTCTCTGGATAAATATTTTTTTTCTATTTTACCTTTTTCATAAACTTTAATATTTATCGGGATCGTCGTAGTATCGCCTACAGAAATTGCCGGTATTTTAAAAAACCCTTCCGATTTAGGAGCCATCTCATACGTATACACAGTCTTATTCTTTTTTTTGGAACTGCCTTTAGGCATAACAACAAACTCAGGCATTTTAGGCAAACTGAAATTTACGATATTATCGCTTACTTCTACCGTCAAAATAAATGTTTTATTTATTTCAACTTCTCTTTTATCTACGAAAACTTTTAAATCCGCACAAAAAATTTTTGTACAAAAAACTAAAATTATAAAAAATGTCGCTATATATTTAATTATTTTTAACATCACCAGTCTCTCAAGTTTGTATTAATTTCCTGATTATTTATTTTTTGATCGTTATTCGGTTTATCCATATCCCCGTAAAAATTCAAAACTCTCTCCAAATCCTGGTCACCGAGCTTTGTTCCTTTAGTATCTTCCGGAGGAATGTTATCGTTACTTTTTTTATCGTCAATATCGTCATTAAACTTTTTATCTAACTCGGAAATTTCCGTCATTGATTTTTCATATTCTTTACTGGTCTTCTTTTTCTCATTATCAAGTTTCTTTTCTTCCTGTCTCAAATTTTCCAGTTTATTCTCACACTTGATTTCCTTATTTCCGTAATCTTTGGCTTCCTGATCCATTTGTTTTATTCTTTTATTGGTTTTCTTTACTCCTTCCAAAGCTGCGGCATCGTCACCGGTAGTTTTTTGTCTCTGTTCCATCGTTTTCATAAGTTCTTTCTCGGTATTTTCTATCTTGTCTTCCAAAGCTTTACTGTTTTTCATAATATTTTGAAATTTCAAATCTTCCAATTTCTTTTCCAAATTCTTTTGCTTGTTTATAAGTTCCTTCATTTTTTTCTGTTCTTCCTGCAGAAGTTTTTTTTGTTGCTGCAGTTCGGCATTCAATTCTTCTTTTACACCTTTTGCCCACTCTTTTCCATGCGCATTTTTCTGTTTTTCTTTTTCTGTTTCCATTTGCTCATTTTTGTTTTTTTCAAGTTTTTTATTTATTTCTTTTAACTTATTTTTCATTAAATCTATTTTCTTCTTTAAATCGTTAACCTTTTGTTCCGTCTCCGAATCTTGCTTTGTTTTTTCTTTCTGCTGAGTTTTTTCTTTATCGTCGCTTTCTTCTTTTGTTTGAGAACTTAATTTTTCTTTTAAATCTTTAATATTTTGTTCCAGTATTTCCTGTTGCTGTTTTAACCGATTACTCTGTTTTCTTGTTTCTTCCTGCTGTTTCTTTAATTCCTCTATCGTATCATTTATTTTTTTCTGTTTTACAAACCTGTTTTCTTCTATTTGTTTTTTGGAAGAAGCAGAATCTTTATTAAACTTATTTTTGTCCTGCAACATTTTTTCTTTAGTATTATCTTTACCATTATTTAATTTTTGTTCGTTCAACAAATCCATTTTTTGCTCATATTTGTCCAATTTTTCCTGAACTTTGTCATACTCTTTTTGCAAATTTTGCATTTTGTTAAAATTTTCATTTTTTCGATTTTCTTTTTCGGCAGAAATTTCTTTTTCTTTTTTATCCGCAGATTTTTTCAAATCGTTTAACATCTCGGACTGTTTTTTAAGCTCTTCAAGTTTTTGTTTGTTTTTCAACTTTTCTTTTATATCGTTATTTGAAGATTCCAATTCCTGCATAAGTTCTTTCTGTTTATCTTGAATTTTTTTATGCTGTTCTTCTATATCCGATTTTTGCTGTTCCAACATTTTGTTTTGATAATTTAATGACATTTTGTTAAAAGTGTCCATTTTTTTCGATAAATTTTTTAACTGCTTTTTTTGTTCCGATTGTTTCAAAAAACTTTCTTCTTTATGCTCTTCACTGAGGTTTGAAGATTCTTTTTCTAACAATTTACTGTTTTCCTTATCCGACTTTTCCAACTCTTCGGAAAAGGATTTTAAATCTTTTTCCAAACTTTCCATATCCTGCTTTGTTTTCTCGTTTTGTTCCGTATCTTTTTCATTACTCATTTTTCTTTTCAAATCAGCTATCTTTTCTTGTGTTTTATCTATTTTTTCCTTCAAATCATTTTGTTTTTGTTTGTCGGCTCTCTGTTCCTGACTTTCTTTCTCGCCATTTAATTCGTTCAACTGTTCTTCATATCTGTCCATATTCTCTTGCAATTTATTCAAATCCTGTCTCATTTGATTCTTTTTCTGCGAATCGGTTTCTTGATTCAACTGTTCTTCCAAACGGTCTATCTGTTCTTGCGTTATATTTTTTTGTTCTTTCAATATTCTTTGTTTTTCTTTACTCGTTTTTGTTTTTTCTTGTTCAATATTTTGATTAATTTCACTTTTCAAAGTATCTTGCCGCTCCATTAATTTGTCAAAATTCGCTTCCTGATTTTGAGCTTCCAACTCTTTTGTTTTTTCAAAATTATATTTATTTTCCTGTTTTTGTCTTAACAAATTATTTAATTTCTGTTCTTGTAAATTATTTTCCAAAATCTCAATATTTTTTTCATACATTTTACCGGACTCAATACGTTCGTTCAACTTTGTCTGCTGTTCATCAATTTGACTTGTTATTTGATTTTTTAAATCATTAAGTTTTTTATTTTTTTCTTTTTCCAAACCTTTTAACTGCTGTTCCGTTTTATTTTTATCGGATTCCATTTGCTTTATTTGTTCATTCAACTCATTAATTTTATTTTTATCCTGCAAATTTTCATCTTTTTGAAGTTCGCGTTGTTTCTCGGCATCGGCTTTCATTTGCTTTTCCAAAATATCGTCATATTTTTGTTTTAAAGAATTCTCTTTTTCCTGAAACTGTTGATACTGACTTTTCTCCTCATCCATTGTCTCCATGTATCGGTTCAAATTTTCTTGGCTATCTTTTATATCCTGAAGCTGCTGCATATTTTGTTGTTTCATCGTTGACAAAATTTGTTCCTGTTTTTTTAATTGAGACTTATCGTTTATCTTATCTTGAAGATTGTTTATTTGAGTTTTGTCATAGTCAATTTCTGAATTTTGCTGTCGAGACTTGTTCGACTCTTTGCTGAGAAAATCTTTCTGTTTTTTAAATACGGACTCGTTCTCGGCATTTTGCATATTTTCAATATTATTTTTCAAATTTTCAAGTTGTTGCTGATACTGTTTTGCCAACAAATCTTTTTGTTCCAAAGAATTTTTTTGCATCTGCATGGTATTGTTGATTTTATTTTCGTAAATTTGAAGTTGTTGTGATAATTCCTGAAACTTTTCGTTATTGAAATTTTTATCTTTTTGATTTTTCAACATATTATCCTGCTGTTTCAACAAACTTTCTTCCCTGTTACGAAATTCTTCCATATATTGCGAAATATTTTTCATATTCTGCACAGTTTTTATCTGTTTATCCAACATACTATTTTTCATTTCCAGCATATTTGCTTCATTATATGCCGAAAGTTGCTCCTGAAGATTTTCCAACTGTTTCATATTGTTATTAAACTCGTTCAATTCCTGATTCATTTCCGATTCCTGCGTTTGTAACCGCGCAAGTTCTCTCCGAAGACTCTCTTTTTCCTGCGAATTTGAAGTATTTTTTAAAGAATTCATTATTTCTTGTTTTTTAGTTTGAACGTCTTTTAATGACGAATCTAAATTTTCTTTTTGTTCGGAAAGCTGATCCATCTGCTGAGAATTCATCTGTGCCATCTGTTTATCAAACTGCATAATTTCGTTTAAAATATCCGTCTGCTGTTTTGCGGATTGTTGAAAAACTTTTTGTTTCTGCAAATCTATACTGTTTAACGTTGACTGAACATACATATTTTCCCGTTGTCGATGCTCAAAATCGGTTTGCTGCCGACTATTTTGTTGTTGTCGATCTGCATATTGTCGGTTAATTTGTTGCTGCTCATCACTGTTTGGTTCTTCACCGTTTGGCTTGTTATTAGCCTGTTCCTGCTGCCGGTTTTGATTTTGTTGGCGAGGTTCATTTTGCTCGCTATCATTTTGACGCATTTCGTCCTGATTTTGTTCTTCCGTGCTATTATTTTTTATTTCAAAATTCTTATTATTTTTATTTTTCTGCTCGCTGTTTTCTTCTTCTTTTACTCTGTATTTTGATGCACTCTGATTTTTACTTTCTATTATATCTTCATGAACGTATTTGTATTTACCAGGCTTTTGTTCAGGGTCGTCTGCAGGAGCATCGGGATCATTATAATAAATATAATGTTTTTCCTGCTCCAAATCTTCTTCTTTAGTTTGATTTTGGATACCTTTTATAATGTCTCTGAATATCAGTTCCTTTTCTTCTTCAATTAAAAACTTTTTTTCATCCGACGCAAAAATAAGTCCTTTATTATCAACGTATCTTTCTATGATTTTTTTAGGATTTATAACCTTTTCCGGACGGACTACTTCCTGTACTATGTCCAGTTCTATCTGTTCCAACAATTCAAGTTTTTCGTTCGTCTTATTTATTTCTTTTTTAAGTTCCTGCTGCAACTGTTTTCTCTTTTCTTCAAAAGAAGAAAAGTTTTCATTTACGTTATTCGCATTTTCGTTTTCAGAAGGTTTAATATCGGCAAGATTATCGTTTCCTACTTGTTTTGCAATATCGGCAATCGCTTTATCCATATTATTGTAATATTGCTGCCGAGCCTTTTTTTCCAAAGAGTCGCTTTGCTTTTGAATTTTTTCTTCCTGTTTTTTCAATTCTTGTTGCTGCTGCTGTATATTTTTTTGTTCCTGTTTCAACTTTTGCTGACGATCCGGAGACAGGTTTTGCTGCAATTGTTTTTGTATGTTTTTTGTTTGATTTTGAAGTTTTTGTTGCTGTTGCTTTATATTTTCTTTCTGTTTGTTAAGTTCATTTTGTCGTTTTATACTAGTTTCCAATTCTTTACTTTGTTTTTGAATTTTTTCTTCCTGTTTCTTTAATTCCTGCTGTTTATGCTGTATTTCTTTTTGTTCATTTTTCAACTTTTGCTGACGATCCGGATTTTGCTCTTGACGCAACTGTTGTTCTATGTTTTTTTCTTGACTTTTCAAGTTTTGCCGTTCTCGATTTAAGATATCTTGCAATTTATCCAACTCTTCTTTCCTGCGTTCTAATTTGTTATTTTGTTCACTTATCTTTTCACGTTCGGTTATTTTTTCTTCAAGATTTTTTTTCCGCTCTTCAACCTGTTCTTTTTCTTTCATTAAACTTTGTATTTCTTTTTGAAGACTCTCTTTATTTTTTAATTTTAAATCTTCAATTTCTTTACTAATTTGCTCGTTTTTGGAAGACAGAGTCTTTTCCTGCTTTTTTATCCGTTCAATTTTATCGTTTAAATCCGATTCTTGTTCTTTAAGAGTGTATTCCTGCTGTTTTATATCTTCCTGCACAGTATCTATAAGTTCGTCAGGTTCGCTAGTTAATCTCATCAAATTTACTATGTACTCTATATTATATTTAGTTTCAATATCGGAAGGATTAAGCATTAACGAAGTCTTATAATTATCAAGAGCCGTATCGTAATCGTCTTTCAAAAAGTAAACATTTCCCAAATTATAATAAATCTCCGACCTTAACAAATCGTCCGTATTTTTCGTATCGGTCAATAAATTATTATATATGTTTATCGTTTCGTCATAATTTTTTAATTTATACTGGCTTGCGGCATAATTGTAATTCAATATAGGATTTTTCTTTTTATTTTTTACAAGCTCTTTTAATATCTCGGCAGTTTTTTTATAATTTTTATCATAAAAAGAAGACACGGCACTGTTATTCTGCTGTCTGAACTTTATTGAATAATAATAAAACGATATCAACGCCAAACCTAAAAACAGCAACAAAAAAATCGTTTTCTTTTTCA
Source organism: Endomicrobiaceae bacterium (assembly GCA_045586665.1). Taxonomy (GTDB): domain Bacteria; phylum Elusimicrobiota; class Endomicrobiia; order Endomicrobiales; family Endomicrobiaceae; genus Ruminimicrobiellum. The sequence continues at coordinate 20,029 of JAZNAT010000080.1, forward strand.
TTTATTTGCTCCTATCATCTTTCTTTAATACGGACAAAAACAAATACACGCAAAAACACAGTAATGAAAAAAACAAAAAAGTTTGAAATTTTTCGGCTCTTTGTATTTCTTTACTTGCGTCGTCTTTGACTTTATCCAAAGAATGAGCTATTTGCAATATTTTATAAACGCTGTCCTGACTCTGCGATAAATTTATATATTGTCCTCCTGTCGCATCGGCAATATACTGTAATGTTTTTTCATCAAGTTTACTTATGACGTAATCACCGTTCTCATCTTTTATATAATCGTTATTATATTTGATTCTGCTTCCTTGTGCCTCACCTATCCCTACAGTATATATTTTCGTTTTATATTTTTTTGCTTTTTCTATTAAAACGTGAAGACCGCTGTCGTCATCTTCACCGTCGGTTGCCAAAATTATCGCTTTTGCTCCTTCCGGAATATCCGCAGTTCCGTCCAAAGCCAAATCAAGAGCTTTTGCAATTTTTGTTCCGCCTAAAGGCATATTATCAACGCTTACCGACAATAAAAAATTGTTAGCCGAAAAAACGTCAGAGGTTATAGGGCAATGCCAGAAAGCGGTTCCGGCAAAAGAAATTATGCCTATTTTATTTCCTTTAAATCCTATGACGAGATTTGACAAAACGGATTTCGCATTTTCAAGTCTGTTCGGTTTCAAATCTTGTGCGAGCATACTTTTTGACGCATCCATAACTATTACAATCGTTGCGGCTTTTTTTGAAACCAAAGATGTTTTTGCACCGTATTGAGGTCTTGCCAAAGCTATTATTAAAAAAAATAAAGCAGCCGTAAAAAAAAGAGATTTTATCAAATAAATTTTTAAATCTATAACGGAAATTTCTTCAAGCATAGCGCTTTCTGCAAATTTAAGCACATCTTTTTTCTTTTTCCCATAACAATAAAGAAAAAACAAAATTATTAACGGAATAAATATCAATAGAGATAAAAACTCTTTATTCTCAAACATATTATGTCAATTTCCTAAATAAAATATTTTCCAAAAACAAATTTAAAATCAATAAAATAAGCATTACAATAACGACTTTATCATAAATTTCGTAATAACTGGTAAAATTTATGGAAGCTATTTCCGTTTTTTCCATTTTATCTATTTGTTTAATAATGTCTTCCAACATCTTAGTGTTGTTTGCTCTGAAATATTTGCCTCCTGTAAGCTCGGCAACCTCGGTCAACGTATCTTCGTCAAGTTCCTGTTCGGCAACTTTAACGAGTTTTCTTCCTTCCTTAGGGTCAATAATTTGATAATATGCTCCATCGGGAGAACCGGCACCTATCGTATAAATTTTGATATTTAATTTTTGTGCAATTTCGGCAGCGGTTATCGGGTCAACTTCTCCGATATTGTTTGCTCCGTCGGTTATCAATATTATAACTTTTCCTTTAGCTTCACTGTCTTTAAGTCTGTTGCAAGCTGTAACTATGGCAGATCCTATTGCCGTTCCGTCAACAGCAACGGTTCTTGTAGCAGCAAGACTCAAAAGTCTGACTATTGTTTTCATATCGTTGGTTAAAGGAGACTGCGTAAAAGCAAGTCCGGAAAAAAGAACTATCCCTATTCTGTCATACTTTCTTGATTTGACAAAATCCATAGCCGTTTTTTTGGCAGCTTCAAGTCTGTTTATCGGTTCAAAATCGAGAGCTTCCATACTTGAAGAAACGTCCAATGCAATAATTATATCGGTTCCCTGATTCAAAACATCTTCCGTTTTGTTGCCGATTTGAGGTCTTGCCAAAGCCGTAACGAACAAAAATAAAATCAAATAATTTATTACGGTTATTATCGGATAAAATTTAATTTTTTTTGATTTTTTTATGTTGTCAAGCAACATATACTGTGGGAAGTTGATTAAAGATTTTCGTCTGTTTATGTTTCTAATCTTTAAATATACCATAAACAATATTAAAACAGGTACAAGCAAAAAAAACAATGGAGCATCAAAGTGAAGCATTTTTACCCTCAAAACCTTTTTCAACATTAAAATTTATGTTTTCTATAAATTTTTCGGTTTTATTAAATATTTCAATAAACTTTTCTTTGTCCGACAAATATCCCCAAAACTTTGCATCGCTATAAGTTTTAAAACAAGAAGCTATATCGGCATAATATTTTTTAAAAACATTGTTGTCTTGTGATATAAAAGATAAAAGTTCGTTTGTAGTCATCTCTTTTTTTATACTGTTTTCTTCCGATATAAATGTTTTTAAAGCGTCACTAAGACGGCAATAATAATCGTCAATTTTAGTTTCGTCAAATCCTTTAATCAGATAAACATTGTTCAATTTTCTTATTGCATTTTCTTTTGACGAAAAATTTACCTTAACAATTT
>JAZNAT010000081.1:0-2818 GCA_045586665.1 Endomicrobiaceae bacterium
ATATCATTTAATAATGTATTTTTTTACACAAATATTTGGTTTGTCGGAATATATTATAAGAATACCTTCTGTTATTTTTACCGTTATATCTTTTTATTTGGTTTTTGTATTGGCGAAAAAACTATTTTCTCCCGTTTGCGGATTAATATCTTTCATAATAACAATAATATTAATACCTAACCCGTGGATAACTTATCTTGCAAGAGGGTATAGTTTATTATTATTATTAAGTATATTAACAATGATATTTCTAACAAATATTATAAGTTATAAAGTTACCAATAAAGAAAAATTCGTCCCTTTTATATCTTTGTTTTATTTTATTATTTCTTCTTTACTATGCATGTACACTCACTATTTCGGTTGTATTCTTGTATTATCCGAAATACTTTTTTTATTTTTATTTTTTCATAAAAATATCATAAAAGAACTTATCATTATTATTTTATCGTTAATATCTTTATACGCTCCATGGCTACTGATTTCTTTTCCGAAAAAAGCGGTTTTAATTTCACCTGATTTCGTTGAATGGATAAACTGGAATGCATTCGGAAATTATAATCCGTACATATTAATTTCTTTAATCGTTATCGGAATAATCTGTAATTTATATATATTAATAAAATACGGATATGACAAACATAAAACAAAATATTCTTTTTTTCTGATATTATATTTATTTATATTTCCTTTTTTATTGACGGTTTTTATAAACAAATTTATTGCCGGCTGTTATCAACACAAATATCTAATAATTTCATTAATACCGTTTTACATTTTAATTGCTGACACGTTCGTTATCTTGTTTAAAAATAAAATAATTTTGATTTTAACGCTTATAATTTTTTATTTATTATCGGCGCAAAACGTTAGTCTGCCGAACCATTTTACCGAATATTATTTGAATTTTGTTATTAACAACCATAATAAAACTGGAAAGCCTATTATCATCATTGATAAATATGATATGTTCGACAAATATTATAAATACCACTTTGACAAATATTCAACTGACGAAAATATTATATTTGTAAACGATTTTGATGAAAATGAAATTATTAAAGAAACGAATAAAGCCGTTACTAAAAACAATAATCAATATATATGGCTGTTTGATTCAACATCAATATATGATATAAAGGCTGTTTCCGATAATAAAAAAGTTATAGTATTTAACGAAGAATTACCATCAGTATATTTAGTTAAATGATTAAAACTTAAACTTTTAAATAATAATTATTTTCGTATTCTTGATTTTGAAAAAAAGTTTTTTAGTGTTACTTTTTAAAAGAAATAAAATCTATATTTTAATTATATTTTTATTTCTTTACTACCAAAAAAATACCTGCTATTACAAGTAAAAAACCTAACAGATTAAACAATGAAAGTTGTTCTCCAAACACAAGTACTCCTACGATTATTGCCGTAAGCGGTTCAAGTGCACCGATTATTGAAGTTTTTGTAGCACCTATAAGTTTTATTGCAACATTTACTGTTTCTATTGCAATTATTGTAGGTATTAATGCTAAACAAAGTACGTATATCCATTGATTCGGTTTTGTGAGTAATTGAAAATCCAGTCCGAACCTTAAACAGATAAAATAAAAAACAGTTCCGGAAAGCATAACATAAAATGTTACTTTTTCCGGTTGCATATACTTTATATTTTTTACTTTTTTTACAAGTATCATATACAGTGCATACATTATTGCTCCGCATAAAGAAAAAATAAAACCTAAAAATTTTCCTCCTGTATGCATTTCACCGGCATAATTTAAAAATGCAACCCCCAAAAAAGCACATACAATTGAAATAACAGTCGATTTTGTAAGTTTTTCGTTAAAAAATAAAGTCATAATTAAAGCTACAATTACCGGATAAACAAAAACTATCGTACAAGCAATACCTGAGTCTATATATTTTAAAGCGGCAAATAATGCTATGGAAGATACTGCAAAAGATAGTCCGACAAAAAGTAACGTTATAAACTCTTTAAAAGAAACCGATAAATTTATTTTTTTGTGGACTTTTAATATATACCAATAAATTAAAAAAGCGAATATATATCTGTAAAATAACGAATTCGATACGGAAGAACCGCTTTTATATAACAGTATTGCAAAAAGAGGATATAGCCCGTAACCTACAGAAGATATTATCGCATCAATAAAACCTATTCTTGAAGCTTTTTTCATGACCGTTCTCTAAAATTTTGATGCGTCATTATACAAAAAAAATATTAAAAAATATATTTTTTATTTTTAATAAGAAACTAAAACAGGTCGAATAAAAGATTTAAAACTACAATTGAAATGAACGTTAATACGACAAATGCTTTTAAACCGCTACTGAAGAGAAAACCTAAAAACGAACTGAATGCCGACTTTATCGCTTTTTTCATATCTTTACGGTCGTTTATAAGTTCGCCGATAAAAGCTCCTATAAAAGAACCGAAAATCAAAATTATCGGATTTATAAAAAATATTCCGGCAATACTGCCGTAAAATGCACCGTTTTTTCCGCTTTGAGTTCCGCCGCTTATTTTTACCATTTTTACAGGAATAACATAATCCGAAATAGTGACAATTACCAATAAAAATAAAGTTATAACCAAAGTCCATACGCTTATCGTGCAACTTGCAGAAAAAAATGCAACGAATAAACCGAGCCAAGCAAGAAGAACCCCAGGAATTATCGGAACAAAAGAACCGATCAAACCGATAACAAGAAAAATAAACGCCAAAACTATTAAAAACACTGACATTTTTATTTCCTATAAATAAAATAATTTCATATTATTTTAGCATAAAATTATAAA
>JAZNAT010000082.1:0-5496 GCA_045586665.1 Endomicrobiaceae bacterium
TAGTAGAAATTTAATATATCTTTTAAACAGATATTTTTGAATAAAAGTCAATTTTTACTCTTAAAAGATATATAAAAAAGTAATAAAAAAAGACTTTTTTCAATTTTTTTACCTTAAAAACAATATTAAGACTGAGGTTTGTATTTTGTAAACTTATCAACTGATAAAGATAATATTTTCTTCATCATGTTTTGCATAACCGAATGTATATTTTTTACATTGTTTACTTAAATGAAAAATTATAACACTGTCCGTATCTTTAAATTTGCGTCCGAAATCGCTTTCTATTTTTATTCTAATATTTTTAAGCAGCGTTTCACTATTACGTATTTGGAAAACGGAATATTGCAACCTAAAACCGAACTTTGATAAATACTTTGAGAAACGTGTTCTTAATTTTGTATTTGCTATATCATAAGAAATTATCAACATAACGATTAATCCTTATTTTTTAGCAGCAAATATAACATAAATATTATAGCACATATTTTATAATTAATCTTTAAAATTAAATATCGGACAATCTTTAATGTTTTTATTTTTAATAAACGCTCTGTAATAACCTTGCAAATATAAAAATATAGGTTTTTTATATTGAACAATTCCTTCCAACAAATACAGAACGTAAGTCTGTGCTTTTTTACCGACCAGTTTATATTGTTTTCCTATTATTGAAAAATCTTCTTCTTTAACTTTCTGTAAGTTATAAGCTTTTCTTATTTGCATATCAATAATAGGACGAAACGGTTCCACCAAATCGCAAGTTAAAGATTTCCTTTGATAAAAATTTTTATGATATACTCCGTGATAAACATCAAACCCGTAACAGTTAAGGATAGCATCTACTATATTAAATAATATGGTATACCCTATATCAAGCAAAGAATTTACGGAATCCATTTTTACTCTCGGCTTACGCCCAATCCATTTTATATTTGAATATAATCCTTTAAAATATATTCTTGAACAAACGCCTTCAAATCCGAGTAAAGCTTGAATATCGATATTATCGGAATTTAATAGTTCATTAATATGTTTTTGTAAAAAAAACAATGTTTCTTTTGTTATTTTCTCTTTTACTCTTATTGACTGTAAAGCCGATATTTGATTTTTTATTTTGTTAATAACTATATGTTTTGCTATCTCAAGTCCGTCATATTCGTATTGTTTTTTTCTAAGTAAAACGTTTCCTTCCGTTTTTGAAGACCATAAGCCGAAAAATTTAAAATTATGACTTAACAATACTATCGTAAAACCGAACTTTTTAGCTCTTTGTAAAAGCCCGCTTGTAACCGTTATATGCCCGACAACAAACAAAATAAAAAGTTTATAGCAAGTTGACTGATGCTTTATTTTTTTATCTTTACCGATAATTATAATATTATCGTTTTTAAAACTTATTTTTTCTCCGTAACTAAGCAATGCAAACAATATTTGTTTTTGTTCAAAATCAGGATATGTAAGCATTTTTACCCCTTATCACACAAAGAAGAATATATGCATTTTTCACATTTTTTAATATTCGGTTCAAAAGGTTCCGTAAGGCTGTAACTATTCATATCACTAATAACTTTTTCAAATTTCTCCTGCATAATTTTATCTTCTTCGGGTTTTGGAATTTTAAAAATCTTATTCGTATCCATACTGTATAACTCAAGTTTATTAACTTTATAGCCCATTTCAACAAGACAATAATATTGTGCATAAAGTTGCAACACATATCCGTCGTAAATTTTAATTATTTTTTTCTTTCTTTCTCTAAGTACCCCAGTATTTTCAAAAAAAGTATCAATTCGTCCGCAAAGATTATATTTTTCACTATATACGGACATATTCTGAATAATATTTTTTCTACTGCTATATCTTCCCTCTTCAACGGCACTGTGAGCGGCAGTCCCTTTAAACTGAGGTTCTTCTTCATAAAGATATTCCGATCTGTCAAGATACAATCCGTGAAAAAAGATTGATCTCGGACAAAAAATAAAATCGTTTAACGTTGAAATTTGAATATACGATTCCATTTTAATTGTTTTTTTTGTTCAATTCTTCAAATCCTCGTTTGGCAATATTGTATGCCGCTATCCCATCATTAGAGTGCATAATTTCATCAATCTTAAAACCACAATTTTCAGGACAAATTGTCTTATGATTTAAATTTCCTTTTTCACATACAGGACATTTCTGGCTTGTTCCTCCATAATATACAAAACAAACATTACCTAATCGTATAAAATCGTTCTCTCTTATTTCATCTGCTCTAAATAACATTAAATTTTTAATAGGAGGGACCAAACCATAATTTTGAAATTTTTGATATAGTTTTCGCTCCAAAATACGATATATATTACCGGAAAACTTTTCTTGATCAGAAGAAACTTTATTAATACCAAAACCTTCTTTAACAATAATACCATCACCACAAAAGGTATGTTTATACTTGTTGTACAACCAATCTACTACACCAATACAATTTGCAACAAGAGATTTTTTTATTTGATTTATTTTCAAATCTAACTCTTCATTTGAAATAGTCGTTTGCCCGTTATATTTTTCTATTTCTTTACAAATATTTTCTTCATTTTTTATAAATTTAAAATCTTCTCTCATATGAAAAACATATCTAACTTCTTCAATTTTTTCTCCAACATAACAACAAGCAAAAAAACAATTTTTTGAATAATTACCTTTTGGATGCTGTTCTTTTTCTATTTCTTCAAACTTTTCGTTTTCTTCACAATTATTATTTTCCCATTTACTAAATAACCATTTTATATAATTATTTTTTTCTTCTTCTGTAAAAGAATTATATCCTTTTTTACTTTTTCTGTATAAACAATCAACAAAAACTTTTTTCTCATCATCATATAAATTATTACTTTTTTTTATTATAACTCGTCTATCTGTTGATTTATTTATATGGTCATTCATTTCATAAATATTACGTTGTGCATGACGTTTCCACAAATTATATAAAGAAATAATATCACCGTTTGAAACAATTTGTCCATTTATGACTTTTGCCATTGATAAATCTAATGTTAGTGAATTTTTTTTATCAAACACTTCGTCAAACATATTTTTATATTGATTTTCATTTTTTCCAAACGTACGACAATAGAGATCTTTATTTAAAAAATATGAAGGATTTTGTATTATTTTTTTATCATTACCTTTGATATCTTTTTCTTTATAAGAAAGCTCTTTAATAGTAAGGAATTCAAAACCAAATTCTTTTGTTTTTTGCAGTTCGGCAATTTTATCTTCGTTTTTATGTTTATCAAAATTAGGCAGATATATTCCTAAAGTCGAAAGTTCAACTTCTCCGTTATCAAGCCCTATAGCAAATTTTATATCATTGGTATTAATTTTATTATTAAAATTTGTTATAGCCTTTTTAAAATCTTCATCATTTATAAATGAAATATCTTTCGTCGGAGTATTACTATGTTCCAAAAAAGTAGTTATAAGTGTAAATTGTTCGTAAAGATAACGATTATGTTTATTTCTATCATAATTATTACTTGTTATACCATATTTATCTATTCTACTTTGTTTAGGTTTACGATAAGTTATATTTATTTCCGGGTTTAAACGAATATCAAACTTACAAGACTCATTATCATTAGTCCAAAATTGACGCCATATTTTAGTATGTGTTTTATTTGAATGAGAATAAATTGTTTCTTTACCCAAAGTATTTATAGGATTTTGTAAATCTAAAGAAGTAATCTTAAAAATTTGAGCACTATATTTCTTTTTTAAAGAATCAATAATATTTTTATCGGTTGTTATAAATCTGCAATAGCATATTTTTTCAAGGGCTAATATAAAATCATCTAACGTATCAAAATTTTGTTCAATAATATCATTTTTTATATCATCAAAAGGTAAATTTAAAACTTTTTTTACATATTCACTAGATAGAACATCCTTATAAAATTGAATTTTCTTTTGTTCGTCACCTTTAAATATAAATTCACCTCTAATAAATTTTTTTTCACCCTTTTTGATTGTAGTAAAATATTTTTCTCTCAATTCTTCACTGATTTTAGGATAAAAAGTATTACTTCCAGTTTTGTTTTCAATATTACCGAAACAAAGTTTTCTTAAACTTCTAAAAGTAAAACTTTCAAACCAATAAAGAGTTGATTTTTCATTATGTTCACTATTATTCTTTTCTCCTAATATCTCCTTTCTGCAATCTTCGCTTTTTTCTTTAGGTATAAGGACAAGTTTATATAGATTATTTTCTTTCAAAATAAGAGCCCAATAACTCAACAATTGCGATTCAACTTTTTCCTTTTCTATTCCTTTCAATTGTGATAAAAAATATCCATGTTTTTGTGATATATAACGATAAAGCTTAGAAAATTCTTTATATCTTCTAAATTTATTTTTTTGATTTTTATCTTCTGCATTAATGAGAGCACCTCGTTCTTTTTTCAATTTTTGTAACTCGCTTTGTATTTTCCTTATTTCTTTTTCACTCTTATTTTTATTTTTTTCTTTTGATTTTTCTTTTATTTTTTTTGTCTTTTCATAATATTCTTTAAATTCTTCTTTACTGATATTATTAAACAAATACAAATTGCTACTTTTTAAATTTTCATATAAAAAGTCTTCTTTCTGCATCATTTCTTGAAATTCAGATTTTTGTTTCGATTTGATATTTTTCAAATTTTGTCTTAAGCTTGCATATTCTCCGATATTGTCAATTGGGATATCTCCCCAAAAAAGAGGATTTTCCTTATTAATTCTATTTAAAATATCTTTACTAATATAATCTAAAATTTCTTTCAGAATATTTTCCTTCATATCTTTTACATCTTTTATTAAAATTTGCAACCACTTATCATTTAAAGATATCCTCAATTTTTTATAAATATCATTTATATTTTTATTATAATCTATAGATTTTTTGTTAATTGTATAATAATTAAAGCTTGCCTTTGTAATAGTTAATCCGCTTGACTGTTCCGGCAAATACTCTTGAATACCAAGAACAAGTTGCTTAAACACCTTTTTACCCTGATTTTTTAATTTTAAACTTAGATTTTCTTTCTCCGATTTATCGTTGGTATTTTCAATAAACGATATAAGACACGGCATTGCATTTCTTGTATATAACCGCTTTAATAATAATAAAGTGTGTGCTCTTTTGGCTCTTTCATTTAGCTCAGCTACAGCATCTTTTATTAATTCCTTATAAGCATCATTAACATAATTAAATCTTAATTTAATTATCTCTTCTAAACCGATAACATCATCTATTGTATTTTGTTGTTTTGTTTGTGAAAAGTTATTATTATCATTTTTTTGTCTTTTTTCACATTCAATTCTTTGCCTTTCTTTTAAATTCGCAAATTCTTGTTTGGCATACAATCTTAACCATTTATTTTTAACAACAATTTTACCTTTAATTAACTCTTTATTTTTATCGTTTTTATAAAACAAATATCTTTTCATATCATCAATAAAAATTTTTAATTCCGAAAC
>JAZNAT010000083.1:0-5792 GCA_045586665.1 Endomicrobiaceae bacterium
TATAGTCGTCTTCGTAGGTTAGTTGGGTTTGCAAAGCATGCCTTTTTAGATGATTACGCATTTTATATTGCTGCTTTAATAGAACTTTACAACTCAACACTAGATAAAAACTACTTCGAAAAGGCAGAAAAATTCTGCGCAGAAGCAGTAAAACGATTTGCAGACTGTGAAAACGGAGGCTTCTACCTTTCTGATCCAAATAGTACAGAACTTTTTATAAATCCGAAAGAAACTTATGACGGAGCAATCCCCAGCGGAAATTCAGTTATGGCATATAATTTGGTTAGATTGTATGGAATCACAGAGAAAGATGAATACAAGGAATTATTGGAAAGGCAAATAATTTTTATGTCTGCTAAAGAGCACGACGAATGTGTCGCTTTTACAAGCCATCTTCCGCATATAATAGCGTTCGGTTTTTACAAGATGTTTAAAGAGAAGAACTGTAAAAACAAAAATATAAGAAATTTGGTAGCAGGTTCTTTTAAAAGCATTACGAGAGTGGCAAAATCGTCTCCGGAAATGTGGATTCCGATTTTTTTAAATAACAAAAACAATTTGAAAGTTTTGGCACAAGAGTTTTGTTTACGGATAAACCTTTTCGTAAAAAGTTTTGACGACGAAAAAAAATTAAAAGAAATTTTATATGAAAGCGCAAAAAATGAAGATAAATAAAATATTAAAACTTAAAGGAACGATAACCGTTCCTGCCGACAAATCGATTACTCACAGAGCCGTAATGCTTGCCTCAATTGCAGACGGTAAATCTTATATAAACAATTATCTGAATTCCGATGATTGTTTAATGACGCTGAACGCTTTTAAAAGTATGGGTGTTAAAGTTAAGGAAAAAGAAAATTCTTTAATTATAGAAGGTGCTGGAATTAACGGTCTCAAAAAACCGGTAACCGACATTTATGCTGGGAATTCCGGTACTACTACAAGACTTATTTCTGGTATTTTGTCGGGACAAAATTTCATATCGATAATAACCGGCGATGATAGCCTTTCGAAAAGGCCGATGAAAAGAATAATAGAACCGTTAACTTTAATGGGTGCAGATATAAAAGCTGTCGATAACAACTTTTTACCTTTGACAATAAATGCGAAAGGCAACTTAAAATCTATAAATTACAAAAGTCCGGTAGCGAGCGCTCAGGTAAAGTCCTGCATTTTATTTGCCGGATTGTATGCGGATGGCATAACGACGGTTACCGAGCCTGTAAAATCAAGAGATCACAGTGAAAGAATGTTAAAAGCGTTCGGTGCCGACGTTTGTGTTGACGGTTTAAGCGTAAGCATAAAACGCTGCAACAAGTTGTATGGTCAAAAAGTAGACGTTCCGTGTGATATATCGTCAGCGGCATTTTTTATCGTAGCAGGTTTGATAGTGCCCGATTCCGATATTAAAATTTTAAACGTAAATATCAATCCTACACGGGACGGCATTTTGGAAGTGTTAAAACAAATGGGTGCCGACATAACGTTAAACAATATCAGAACCGTTTCCGGTGAAGAAGTTGCGGACATTGAAGTAAAAACTTCAAAATTAAACGCCGTAAATATCGGTGCGCAGATAATGCCGAGACTTATAGACGAAGTTCCGATAATTGCGCTTGCTGCAACTCAAGCATGCGGTAAGACGGTAATATCCGGTGCAAAAGAGTTAAAAGTTAAAGAGAGCAATCGCCTTTTGGCAATATCTTCACAATTAAAGCAAATGGGTGCAGATATTGTTCAAACCGACGACGGGCTTATTATTGAAGGCGGTAAAAAATTAAAAGGTTGTACCGTTGACAGTTTTAAAGATCACAGAATAGCAATGATGCTTTCTATAGCCGGACTTATTGCGCAAGGCGATAGTGAAATTTTAAATTCCGATTGCGTAAACATATCTTTTTCAAATTTTTATGAAGTTTTAAAACAATTATGCAGATAAAAGAAAAGAGCGGTTTTTTGTACTATTTAGGCAGAAGTTTATTTAAGTTGATGTTTGTTTTGTTGTACAGGTGTAAATCGTCGGGACAAGAAAATATTCCTAAAGATTGCGGTGTAATAATTGCGCCTAACCATATGAGTTTTTTTGATCCTCCGCTTACCGGTTGTTTTATGAAACAAGACTTATATTTTATGGCAAAACAAGAACTGTTTTCAGTACCGGTACTTGGCTTTTTAATAAAAAGAACGAACGCTTTTCCTGTAAAAAGGGGAAAGCAAGATTTAAATGCGTTCAGAAACGCTTTTTCTTTATTAAAAAATAAAAAAGCATTGTTAATGTTTCCGGAAGGTACACGCTCAAAAACGGGCGTTATGGGCAAAGCAAGAGCAGGTGTTGGTATGGTTTCCTGCAATTGTCAGGTTCCTATAGTGCCGGTAAAAATAACAAATACTAACAATATGAAAAGATTTAAACGGCTGGAAATAAAATACGGTAAACCGGTATATCCTCCGAAAGAATATAATAAAGACGACTACTTAAAATTATCGCAAGAGGTTGTGGACAAAATAAAAAGTTTATAAAGGAAAACGAATGAAAATTTTGGTGGCGGAAAGCTCCGGTTTCTGTTTCGGTGTAAAAAGGGCGATAGATTTGGCCGAAGACGTTGCAGGTAAAAACAAAGAAGTTTACACTTTCGGTCCTCTAATACATAACCCGCAGGAAGTTTTACGTCTGGAAAAAGAAAATATAAAAGTTATAGACGATTATTCAAAAATAGAAAAAGGAGTTTTGGTTTTAAGAACTCACGGTATTGCTTTAGATATTTATGAGAAATTGTCGGAGAAAAAAAATATCAAGCTTGTTGATGCGACTTGTCCTTTCGTTAAAAGAGCACAGGATATAGTAAAAAAGTTAAGCGATGGCAGTGAGCAGATTATTATCGTCGGAGAAAAACGTCATCCGGAAGTAGTGGCTTTGGTTTCTTACGGGAAAGAAAAATGCTTTGTCGTTGAAGATAAAAAAGACGTTAAAAACATAAAAAAAACTGATATAATCTATGTAGTGAGCCAAACGACGCAGAGTCCTAAAAAATTTAACGAAATTGTAACCGAAATCGCAAAAATATCGGAAGTGAAAGTGTTTAATACGATATGCAGAGCCACTTTTGACAGGCAAAGCGCAGCTGAAAAACTTGCAAAAGAAGTTGACGTTATGGTTGTTATAGGCGGTAAAAATTCCGGTAATACCACAAGACTTTATCAAATTTGTTCAGCCATAACAAAAACTTATCATATAGAAAACGTTGACGAAATAAACAAAAGCTGGTTTGATAAAGCCGAAACGGTAGGAATAACGGCAGGTGCGTCGACGCCGGATTGGATTATTGAAAACATAAAAAGGAGGATATCGGACGTTTGTGACAAAAAGCAGTTAAGTTAACAATAAAACGGGAGAAAAACAAATGAGTAAAGAAAATAACAATTTAGATAATTTAACGAAGTTTGAAGAAGATGACAGTATAAGTATGGCGGATTTGTTAGGTCCGGAAACAAAATCCGTAATAAGTAACGGTCAGATACTTGACGTTGTAATCGTTGCCGAAACAGATGACGGTTTTATGGTGGATTTAGGTATGAAATCCGAAGGTATGATACCGAAATCCGAATTTGAAGATAATGAAACGCCTAAAGAGTTATCCGTCGGTGCAACGGTAAAAGTTTTTGTGAAAAATTCAAGAACTTCCGTCATACAGCTTTCTTACAGAGAAGTATTGGAAAAGCGGGTGTGGGACGAACTTGAAGAAACGTTTAAAAATAAAAAAACCGTAAAAGGTACTATTATAAAAACGGTGAAAGGCGGTTTTATCGTAGATGTCGGCGTAAACGCTTTTTTACACATATCGCAGCTTGATACGGCTTTTGTAAAAGAGACGGAAAAATACATAGGTAAGAATTTTGATTTTGCAATTATCGAATTTGACAGATACGATAAGAGAATAACTTTGTCGAGAAGAAAACTTTTGGAAGATGAAAGAGCCGCCAAAAAAGCGCAGATGTTTGAAACTTTGTCAGAGGGACAAATAGTTGACGGGACGGTAAAAAAAATTATTACGTCGGCGGCATTTGTAGATTTGGGCGGAGTAGACGGATTTTTACATATCGGAGAACTTGCCTGGTATAAGGTAAAAAAAGTTGAGGATATTTTGCACGAAGGTCAAATCGTAAGAGTTCAAATTTCAAAAATTGATAAAGAAAATGAAAAAATTTCTTTAAGTATGAAACAGCTTGCGGTTAATCCTTGGGACAGTGCCGGTGAAAAATATATTGCCGGACTTATAATGAAAGGTAAAGTTACTTCCGTAATGCCTTACGGTGCGTTTATTGAGCTTGAAAAAGGTGTTGAAGGGCTGCTTCCGGTAAGCGAGTATGCATGGAACGATGCCGAACATTTGTTTAAACAGGAAGTATCGATAGATAAAGAGATAGAAGTTAAAATTATAAGCTGCGATAAAGAAACGAAAAAGATTTCTCTTTCTGTAAAGCAGATGAAACCTAACCCTTGGGAAATCTCGGCAAGACATTATGTTCCGGGAGCGAAAGTTAAAGGTATAGTAAAAAATATAACTCCGTTCGGTGCTTTCGTAAAACTTCCGGAAGGTGTTGAAGGGCTTGTACATATAAGCGATTTTTCATGGTTTAAAACTACGAAGTATCCTGAAGATTTGGTAAAAAAAGGTCAGGAAATTGAAGTTGTGGTTTTGTCGGTAAATACTCAAAATGAAAAAATAGCGTTGTCAATAAAACATTTGACGGAAGATCCTTATAAAAAATATAAGTTGGGTACGACGGTAAAAGGTAAAGTGGTAAGAGTTACCGAATTCGGTGCTTTTATTGAAGTCGAACCGAATATAGAAGTTTTAATTAAAAGAAACGAACTTTCTTACGAAAATAAAAATCAGGATTTGCCTAAAGAAGGTGACGAGCTGGAAGCAAAAATTATCAAGTCGGATTTAAAAGAGAGAAAATTGGAAGCTTCCGTAAAAAAGTTGGAAAAAGCACAGGAAAAAGAGTTGATAAAACAGTTTTCTTCCAACGATGAAAAACCGACACTCGGAGATATTTTACAGGAAGAGGAATAGTTTTTTCGTGATAGATTATTTTAAAGGAACGTTATCTTATAAAACTTTGAATACCGCAGTTGTGGAAGTTGCAGGGATAGGTTATAGTATTTCCATAACTGCGGATACATTTAATAAGTTGCCTACCGAAGGTAATCAGATAAAACTATACATTATAGAATCTACCGGAATGTACGGCGGTGTGATTTCTTATTACGGATTTTTAAATAAAGAAGAAAGAGATATGTTCGTTTTAATAAAAGACGAAGTCCCTTCCACCGGTGCAAAAAAAGCAATGGAATATCTCGACAAAATTTCAAAATCGTTTGCTGATTTCCAAGCGGCCGTAATCAAAAGAGACGTTTCGATGCTTAGCGGAATTTTCGGTTTTACGAAAAAAACGGCAGAAAAGTTGGTAGCCGCATTAAAAGATAAAATAACAACAATTACCATAAAAGATTCTGCAAAGTGGAGCAATATCGATGCAGGTTCTTCTTCTTCGGAAGCTGTAGCCGCACTTGTGGCATTAGGATATAAAGAAACCGATGCAAGAGAAGTTGTAAATAAAGTTGCAAACGAAAATAAAGATTTGTCCGTAGAACAAATAATTACGGAATCGCTGAAATGTTTATAATTTTTATTAGTAATCATAATCATAAGTAATGAAAAGAACACTAATAATACATTTCTTAAATTATGAATTTGTCTATATTTTTTTATTAATATCTATTATAT
>JAZNAT010000084.1:0-9233 GCA_045586665.1 Endomicrobiaceae bacterium
TGATATATTATATTTCGGTGACGAATTTTGCCAAAATAAAATTCCGAGTATAAAAAGCTTAAAATATGCTTTTGAGTTTGTAAAAAAAAATAGAATAAAATTTGTTTTTGTTTTACCGTACATAAATGATACAAAAATTAAAACCGTAAAAAAAATATTAAATTTTCTTAACAATCTCAACCGAACCGTAGAAATAGTATTTAATGATTGGGGAACATTTAATTTAATATCGGGGCATAAAAATTTAAGACCTATATTAGGGCGACTTTTAAATAAACAAAGAAAAGATCCGATAGCAGATAAAATTTTAAATAATATCCAACCGAAAATGAAAATAGTTATTCAAAATGGTAAAAAAGTTATTATTCAAAAAAAACAAATACCTAATACTGTAAAAACATATTTTCAAAAAACTTATTTGGACAATCCGGAAGTAATGAATTTTATGTTGAAAAAAAATATTAACAGATACGAGTTGGATTTATTACCATGGGATATTAAATTAAATCTGAATAAAAATATAAATATCAGTATTTATTATCCTTATATAAATATTTCCACTACAAGATATTGCGGAGCTATAAATTTAGATTATACTTCGAAATGTAATAAAATTTGTCAAAAACATAAGATAATATTAGGAGAAAACAGTTTAGAATATCCTTATGTAGTTATAGGTAATACGATTTTTTATAAAGCCGGTGGAAATATGTTAAAAAAAAGCTTGAAAAATAATAAAATAAATAGAATAGTGTTTAATGATTTTGATGCTTTATTAAAATTTAAGGAAATAAAATGAAAATACTCGGGATATCGGCATTTTATCATGATTCGGCAGCCGTAATAACAATAGACGGTAAAATTATTGCAGCCGTTCAGGAAGAAAGACTTACAAGAAAAAAACATGATCCGTCATTTCCGAAAAATGCAATAAAATTTTGTTTGGAACAATCCGAATTAAAAATAGACGAACTTGATGCGGTAGTATTTTATGATAAGCCGTGGTTAAAATTTGAAAGGTTAATGTTAACATACAACATGTATGCACCTAAAGGTTTTAAATCGTTTTTAGGAGCAGCTCCTGTTTGGGCAAAAGAAAAATTATTTTTAAAAAAAGTTATAAAAGATGAACTTTCTTCAATACAAGAATACAATGCAGAAAAATTAAAATTGTTGTTTCCTTCTCATCATTTAAGTCATAGTGCAAGTGCATTTTATCCAAGTCCTTTTGAAAAAGCTGCAATAGTAACTATAGACGGTGTAGGTGAATGGGCAACAGCATCTATATCGTTAGGTGAAGGTAAAGATATTACAACAATGAAAGAGTTGCATTTTCCTCACTCCGTAGGTCTATTTTATTCTGCAATAACATACTATTTAGGGTTTAGAGTAAATTCCGGTGAATATAAAGTTATGGGGCTTGCTCCTTACGGTAACAAAGGCTCAAAAGAAGTGGAAAATTATAAAAAACTGCTAAAAGAAAATATTATAGATGTGAAAGAAGACGGTTCTTGTTGGTTAAATCAAGAATATTTTGATTATTCCACAGGTATGCAGATGACAAAGAATGAAAATTGGAAAAAACTGTTCGGTTTAGAAAAAAGAACACCGGAACAAGAACTTTTACAAACGCATTGTGATTTTGCACTTGCTTGTCAGGAGATAACGGAAGAAGCTGTCGTTAATATGGCAAGAACCGCAAAACAATTAACAGGTTGTGAAAATCTTTGTCTTGCAGGTGGAACAGCATTAAATTGTGTAGCCAATAATAAAGTTTTGTTGGCAGATATCTTTAAAAATGTTTGGATACAACCTGCAGCAGGTGATGCCGGTGGTGCTTTAGGTGCGGCACTTGCAACAGAATATATTTATTCCGATTCACAAAGAGTTGTCGATAATAAAAATGATATTATGCAAGGTTCATATTTGGGACCGAGTTTTAAAGATTATCAAATAGAACAAACAATAAAACAGTATAAAGCTAAAGCTATAAAAATAGAAGATGACCAGGAATTGTTACAAAAAACAGCTAAAGCTTTGGCAGACGGTAAAGTTGTAGGTTGGTTTCAAGGCAAAACAGAATGGGGGCCAAGAGCTTTAGGTAACCGTTCAATTTTAGGTGATCCGAGAAATCCTGACATGCAAATGAAAATGAATCTTAAAATAAAATATAGAGAAAGTTTTAGACCGTTTGCACCATCTGTTACGGAAGAAGATTCGAAAAAATATTTTGAGATAGATGCAAAATCCCCTTACATGCTTTTAACATCGCAAATAAATAAGGATATTAGGTTTAAATTGCCGAAAGATTATGAAAGTTTTTCCGTTAAAGATAAGCTTTATTATGAACGATCTGAAATTCCTGCGGTTACACATATAGATTATTCTGCAAGGTTGCAAACTGTTTCACAAAACACAAATCCGAGATATCATAAACTGATAAAAGAATTTGAAAAGTTATCTAGCTATCCCATAGTTATTAACACAAGTTTTAATGTTAGAGGTGAACCGATAGTTTGCACACCGGAAGATGCTTACAGATGTTTTATGAGAACGGAAATGGATGTTCTTGTTATAGGTAACTATTATTTTGAAAAAGAAAATCAACCTGAATGGCAAAAAAAAGATAATTGGAAACAAGAGTTTGTTTTGGATTAATTTTTGTTGCTAAAAAGTTAATCTTCTTGTATAATTTAATGGTTTAAAAGTTGAAAGGTTAAAGAGTTGAAAAGTTATAG
This sequence comes from Endomicrobiaceae bacterium, assembly GCA_045586665.1. Lineage (GTDB taxonomy): Bacteria > Elusimicrobiota > Endomicrobiia > Endomicrobiales > Endomicrobiaceae > Ruminimicrobiellum. The sequence goes on from JAZNAT010000084.1 coordinate 2,739, forward strand.
AGGTATTTTAAGGGTTGAATGATTTACAAGTTTAAATTCTAAAAACCATCAAACGTTAAATTTTGGAGTTAACAGTTGAAAAATATTAGAAATTTTTGCATCATTGCACATATAGATCACGGTAAAAGTACACTTGCCGATAGACTTCTTGAATATACGGGTACCATTTCCAAAAGAGAAATGAAAAACCAAATTCTCGATGGTATGGAACTTGAAAGAGAAAGAGGTATTACAATAAAAGCCAAGGCCGTTAAAATGCAGTATAAAGACAAAGACGGTCAGGAATATATTTTAAATCTCATAGATACCCCCGGTCACGTGGATTTTACTTATGAAGTTTCCCGTGCTTTGGAAGCATGTGAAGGAGCACTTTTAGTTATAGATGCATCGCAAGGTGTGGAAGCACAAACTCTTGCAAACACTATGCTTGCAAAAAATGCTAATTTGAAAATTATTCCGGTAATAAATAAAATAGATTTGCCTACTGCAGACATAGATTCCGCTTACGAACAGATGACGGACGCTTTGGAAGTTATAGATCAACCTATACTTGCAAGTGCAAAAGAAGGTATCGGTATAAACGAAATAGTAGATTCCGTTATAGCAAATATCCCCGCACCGCAAGGCAAAAAAGAAGAACCGTTATCCGCTTTGATTTTTGATTCATTTTACGATTCTTATAAAGGTGTTGTTATTATTATAAGAGTGTTCGACGGTACAATCAAAAAAGGTATGAAAGTAACATTTATGGCTTCAGGTGCTCAATATGAAGTGCTTGAAGTCGGATATATGAAAATAAAACCTGTAGAATCGGACAGTCTTTCTGCCGGTGAAGTAGGTTTTGTTGTTGCAGGTATCAAAACAATACAAGATGTGAAAATAGGTGATACAATAACCGAAAGTTCAAGACCTACAACTCATCCTCATGCCGGGTACAAAGAAGTTAATCCGTTTGTGTTTGCAGGTCTTTACCCCTACAGCACATCCGATTACGACAGTTTAAAAGTTGCTATTGAAAAGTTGCAACTTTCGGATGCTTCTTTAACTTATGTTCCGGAAACTTCCGTTGCTTTAGGGTTCGGTTACAGGTGCGGATTTTTAGGACATTTACATTTGGAAATCGTTAGAGAAAGATTGGAACGAGAGTTCGGACTTAATCTTTTGGTTACTGCTCCCAATGTTATATATAATGTAAAAACAAAAAATCAGATGGTAACTATAGATAATCCCGCAAAGTTTCCCAATAATGCGGAAATCCAGGAAATTTGGGAACCGTATGTTATGGCAACGATAGTTTCTCCTACCGAATATCTCGGCGGGTTAATGGACTTGTGCCAAAAGAAAAGAGGCAAACAGGTTGACATGAAATATGTTAACATGAAAATTGCTATTTTAAAATACGAAATTCCGTTAGCGGAAATTATTGTAGGTTTTTACGATGCATTAAAATCAGTTTCAAAAGGATACGCTTCGTTCGATTATGAACATATAGAACCGGAACTCGGCGACTTGGTAAAACTTGAAATACTTGTTAACGGTGAAGTCGTAGACGCTTTTTCCGTAATCGTTCATAAAGATAAAGCACAAACCGCCGCACACTTTTTAACGGAAAAGTTAAGAGGAATAATACCCCGCCACATGTTTGAAATTCCTATACAGGCAAGAATAAATAATAAAATTATAGCTAGGGAAACAATCTCCGCTATGAGAAAAGATGTTCTTGCAAAATGTTATGGCGGTGATATCACCAGAAAGAGAAAACTTCTTGAAAAGCAGAAAGAAGGTAAGAAAAAGATGAGACAGTTCGGGAAGGTTGAACTTCCTCCTGAAGCGTTTGTTGCGGTGCTGCAGATTGATAAGTAATTTCATTATTTATCTAGTAGCAAATCAACTTTAATTTTTGAATTATAACTTCGCATTTTATTTCTTCCTGTACCATTATCATACGCTATTCTACATTACTATGCTTTTTTGTTTGAAAATAAGAAATTTTAAAAGATAACTGTGCATCTAAGAAACTAATTTTCTCAATTCTTTTTTTACTTCTTTTAAATTATTATCCGTCAAAATCGGGATTAGATCGTTAATTTCTTTTATACTTTTATCCCACCATTTTAATTCAAGCAACAATTTTATCAACTGATTATCAAATCTTTTTCTTATAACTTTTGCGGGATTACCTGCAACTATAGTGTAAGGTTCGACATCACTTCCCACAACTGAATTTAATCCTACAATTGCTCCGTCACCAATATGTGTTCCTGGCAAAATCGTTGAGTTTTGCCCTATCCAAACATCGTTACCTATTACGGTATCACCTTTTAAAGGCATATTACATAAATGTGGAATAGGTTGTTTCCACCCTTCAAATATATAAAAAGGAAATGTCGTAACTGCATTCATTTGATGGTTTGCACCGTTCATTACGAAGTTTACTCCTTGTGCTATCTGACAAAATTTTCCTATTATCAGCTTATCACCGATAAAATCATAATGGTGTGTTACATGTTTTTCAAAATCCTTATCTGCAAAATAAGTAAAATCACCGACAATAATATTTTTATTTTTTATCGTAGGTTTAACATTGATTATTGTTTTAAAATTCTTATTCGGAAAAATTCTATTAGGATTCGGTAACATGTTTTTCCCTTTTTTACATATTGTAATAATTTACAGTTTCTAATTGCAACTTCGTGTTTCCAAAATCATGTATCCGTTTCTTATAAGTATTCTTTATTTTAATGGAGAAGAATATCTATTGACTTTTTATGAAGTTTAGTGTATAGTGTTAATATAAGCAAACTATACACTAAGAAATGAAAGGTTAAATATGAATTTATTAAACGAAATAGAATCAAAAATTAAAACTATAAAACAAATACTAAAAAACAAGCAAGCTTTAAAAGTTTTCAACGATTGGTTATTAACCGAACTTTCATATACATCTAACCATATTGAAGGTAACTCTCTTACAAGAAAAGAAACTACTCTTGCAATTACTCAAGGTATAACTTCAAGTTCTCAAAAACCGCTAAAAGATTATCAAGAAGCAATAAACCATGCAAAAGCATTTAAACTTGTTCTGCAGTTGGCACAAAACAACAAAGAAATAACACAAAACGATATCTTAAATATTCATAAAGAAATATTGAAAAGTATAGATGACGATTATGCAGGTTGTTACAGAAATGTAAGGGTTAGAATTTCAGGTTCGTCGGTTGTTATGCCTAATCCGTTAAAAGTTCCCGATTTAATGAAAGAGTTTATAAAGTTCATTAACTCCAAACAGGAAAATGTTATACAACAGGCAATAACGGCTCATTTTAAGTTCGTTTCAATACATCCTTTTATAGACGGTAACGGAAGAACGGCAAGATTATTATTGAACTTATTGTTGTTAAAAAACGGTTATTATCCTATTATAATTCGTCCGAGAGATAGAAAAAACTATCTTAAAACCATAGAAAAAGGACAATTGAAATCGGATTTGAAATCTTATAGTGAATTTATGTTTAAAACATTAAACAACTCTTACCAAACATATATAGATATGTTTGATAACAACATAAATGTAGACGATAAGAATTTGGTTACAATCGGTGAGTTTGCTAAAATTGCAAAGCTACCAATATCTACCGTAAGATATTATTTAAGAGTAGGAAAACTAAAACCGATAACCAAAACGGAAAGCGATTATATGCTGTTTAGTCCGAATCAAGCGAAAATGTTTAACAAGAAATAAAAACAGTGCATAGTTTATAAGTATTAAAACTATACACCAAAGAATAAGAAAATTTTCAATAACTTACAAATAAATTTAATCGTCAATAAAAACATATTTAAACTTGACAAAAATGCAATTAAATTGCATAATTGTCTAAAATATGGAATTATAAAAAAATAAATTCGGAGCAAAAATGTATATATCAAGAACTTTGGAAAGTAAGATTTTACAATATAACAAACAATTTAAAGTTGTAGCTCTTATGGGGCAAAGACAAATAGGCAAAACAACTTTGCTTAAAAATATAGCCGAAAAAAACAGAAAATATATTACATTAGATGAGCCGGATACTTTGTTGTTAGCAAAAACAGATCCTAAATTATTTTTTGAAAAAAATAAACCTCCATTATTTATAGATGAAATTCAATATGCTCCCGAATTGTTTCCATATATTAAAATGATAGTTGATGAAAATAAAAAAAACGGTTTGTTTTGGCTTATGGGTTCGCAACATTTTAATCTGATGAAAAATGTTACGGAATCTCTTGCAGGTAGAGTTTGTATAATTGATATGTTGGGTTTGTCATTATATGAAATACAACAAATTGCACGAAAACAAAAACCGTTTTTGCCGAGTGATAATGTTTCGACAAATTTAAAAAAAACAAACTTAAATAAACTATATGAAATTATATGGACAGGTTCTTTTCCGGAAATTATTATAAACAAAAAAATCGATAGAACCCGTTTTTATGAAAGTTATATAAAAACATATATTGAAAGAGACGTTACACAAATAGTCAATGTCGGCAAAAAATTATCATTTTTTAAATTTTTAAAAGTTGTTGCAGCAAGAACCGCTCAAGAATTAAATATTACAGACATTGCAAGAGATACGGATATTGCACCTAATACCGCAAAAGAATGGTTATCGATATTACAAACTTCAGGAATTATATATTTGTTATATCCGTATTTTGCAAATATAACAAAAAGAGTAATAAAAACACCTAAATTATATTTTACCGATACCGGACTATGTTCCTATTTGACAGCTTGGAATAGTCCGCAAGTGCTTGAAAACGGAGCAATGAGCGGTGCAATTTTAGAAACATTTGTAGTAATGGAAATATTAAAATCTTATTGGCATAACGGAAAAGAACCCAATATGTATTATTACAGAGATAAAGAAAAAAAGGAAATAGATTTAATTTTTGATAGAGGAGAAGGTTTTTATCCTGTAGAAATAAAAAAATCTATGACGATAAATAAAGATATGATTAAAAATTTTTCCGTTTTAAAAAACTATAAAAAAGAAATAAAAAAAGGTGCTGTAATTTGTTTGGCAAAAGATTGGTTACCTATAAACAAAGATGTAAATGCAATTTCTTTATGGAATATTTAAACAATATGTTCTCAATATATTAAATATTCAGATTTCAGTTCATATTATATTGTTTTAGTGCATAGTTTAAATCTTTATAAACTATGCACTAAATTGCAATCTGCTATTTTTTTAGTTATTTCGTTTCCACTTCATACATATCCTTACTCATATCTTTGGAAAGTTGCATATTTTGAAATTTTTCTTCTTCAGGTAATTTCATTTTAAAAGTTGTTTTTTTATCCAATTGAACGGACATTTTCTTTGCGGAAACATTAAGTAAATGGCCTCCGCTTTTTTTATCTTCCGTTATAAAATGGAAATGCCATCCGGAAGAGTTAAGTTTGTCCATAAAATCGGGGCAATACAAACCGACAATCGTTCCCGTTTCGTTTTCTTTGTTGAAAAACGTTTGATCCGTTTCCATTGCTTTTGCAAGCGGTTTATAAGGTTCTTTTTGTGCATATTCGCTTCTATAATATAAAGTGTCAAAAGAGCCATCAATCCTGACAAAATAAAATATATTGTTACCGTTTTCGTTAACGATTTTGTTTAATTGTTCTTTAAGATTGTCAATAGAATTTATATTTTCAAGTTCAATATTTATATCGTTATTAAAAAATGTTACCGTTGCATAAGGGATAGGAGTGTTGTTATCCGGAACTAATATTGAACTGTCATGAATTGCCTGATATACTACCCCGTCAACCATAATAAGTTCACCGTTTACCGCTTCAAAACATCCTATACCGAAATTGCCGTTTTCTTTAAGTTCTCCAACGGTGGAGACAGGATAATAGTAACCTTGCATAAGTGCCTGCAATGTTGATACTTGAAATAATGTGTCCGTATTTATTGTTTTATTTATCGAATTTTGATGATTGCATCCGACTAAAACAACAAAAAACGTAAGTGCAAAAAATAATTTTTTTAAATTCATAATAGTTCTCCCTTAAAATTCAAATAATTTTTTTAGTGTAATCGTATTTAAACATTTTACGACTGAAAAAACAACTTATTATAAAAACTGTAACACCTAAAAAAACAAAAGTGTTCGATATACCTATTTTTTGTACAATATTATTTAAACAAATTCAGATAATTGTTAAGTTCATAATATCTGTTTCTTAAAGAATTTGTTCTTTCTTTTAAAATATTTAATTCTACTAATTTTTGAACTAAAGAATTTGCTTTTCCGTAAGAACAATTCAGTTTTACAGAAACTTGTCCTATATTTAAAACGGGCTCTCCGAACATATATCTTATTAACTGTTTTGCATCGGTTGCATTATGACCTAAACTTAAAATAATATCATCAACTTTTTCTTTATAAGATATAACATTTTTTAATGTGTCTTTTCCGTTTTTAACGGTATCAATTATACCT
>JAZNAT010000085.1:0-23189 GCA_045586665.1 Endomicrobiaceae bacterium
ACTTATTTTACGGAGCAACGCCGTCGGGCTTTGCAAGCCATAACAAGTCAAGAGGAAATTACGGACAGATAGCTGCGGAAATTCTTTCAAAAACAAAACCTGAAATCGTTGCGGGCAAAAACGAAATTTATGAGATGAACAATTTTGCCGCATTAAACGGGTATTATGTTTTGGATTCTTCTGAAATAGAAAACCCTCAGGTTTTTTCTTTAAAAGACAAAAAAATATTTTTGCGTTTAAAAAGATATTTCGTTCCACAACCGCAGGAAAATTTCGTAACGGAAAGTTTCGTTTACTCAAGCGATACGACGAAATTTGCCGATATTGTTTCGTATACTATAAAAATATTGTTGGAAAAACAAAAACCGTTTTTTGTTTTGGTTGAAGTTGCAGATATCGATAAAGCCAATCATAAAAACAATTATAAAAAAATGTTGGGCGCCGTTTACGAGCTTAACGAGACGGTACAAAGTATCTGCGGGTTGATAAACTCTGAAGATACCGACATGACATTTGATAACAGCGTCATAATAGTTACGGCAGACCATTCTACCGGTATGTTAAGGTTTGACGGACGCTTATCAAAAGGCGAGCTTCCCGAAAACGACGTTTTTTATGATAAAAAAATTACGATAAAAGTTGACAGAAACGTAAGCTATAAAACAAAAGATCATGTCAACGAGCTTGTAGGGTTTTATTGTATCGGCGGCGATAACGATTTGTTTAACAAACATAAAAATGATAAAAACGTTATTGACAACACCGCAGTTTATAAAATTTTAAATGAAATTATTATCGGCAAATGATTTTGTATATGGGTAAATTATTTGTTTTTAATAATTTTTACATCAATGTTTTTTATGCTTTTGGTTTCGGATTCGTTATCAAAAACAACTTCAAGTTTATAATTTTTCATTTCCAAGCTGCCGAACAAAGTAAAGCCTTGTTTGTTTTTGCCGACGGGATAAGTTGAAAAAACGGAAAAATACGGGTTTGTTCTGGCATCCAGCGGATAGTAATCGTTAAACGAAACTCTATCGTTTATAAGATATTTTCCGTTTTCGCGGTAATAAGTTATTTCGGCATTCATTATCTGTGTACACAAAATTTTTCCCATAAGAAAAATTTTTTCTCTGCGGTAGTTTTGATATATTAAAAATGCCGAAAACAACAATAAAGATATTAGCGATAAAGATACGCAAAAAATCAAAAGTTTGTCTTTGTTTGAAACTTGCATTTTATTTTACTCTAAGCTGCAATTAAGTTCAGATACGGAAATATTATACAAAATTTATGCCGATTCGCAACCATAAATATCAAAACGTGTTGACTTTTTAATTGATTTTTAATATAGTTTTTGTTATCGCAGACAAAGATGTATGTATTTTTGGAGGAGCTCAATGAAGAAACCTGACGTTATTAAACAGGTTGCGCAATATTCCGGGCTTACGCGAGGACAAGCTAACGCGGCAATAAAATCGCTTATAAAGGTTATACAGGATAATCTTATAAAAGGAGAGACGGTTTCTTTGTCGGGGTTGGGGTCTTTCAGGGCTAAAGACAGAAAAGCAAGACAGGGCAGAAATCCCAAAACCGGGACAATAGTGCCCGTTCCTGCAGGGAAAAAAGTTTCTTTCAAACCTACAACAACTTTAAGAAAACTTATACAAAAATAATATGACTATGATAAAAATAAAACCTTCAAAAAAATTGGATTCGTTGCCGCCGTATTTATTTACCAAAATAAATAAATTGAAATTGGAGGCTTACGGAAAAAAACTTGACGTGATAGATTTAAGTATCGGTAACCCTGACATGCCGACACCGACACATGTCGTAGATTGTTTGTGCGATACGGTAAAACATCATACGAGAACTCACGGGTATCCTCAGGCCAAAGGTATGCCGAAATTCAGAAAAGCCGTTGCAGGTTGGATGGCAAGACGTTTCGGTACTGATTTGGATTTTAACAACGAAATTCTTGCTCTTATCGGTTCAAAAGAAGGGATTGCGCATTTGTGTATGGCGTACTTAAATCCCGGAGATTACGTTTTAGTTTGCGACCCTGCATATCCGGCGCATTTTAACGGAGTGGTTCTTGCAGGCGGAAAAATTCATTCAATGCCTCTTTTGGAAGAAAACGATTATTTGCCCGATTTTTCCAAAGTGCCGCTTGCAGTTGCCAAAAAAGCGAAAATAATGCTTTTGAATTATCCCAACAACCCGACGGCGGCTTTTGTAAAAGATAAAAATTTTTGGAAAGAAGCCATAAGATACTGCAAAAAATATAATATATTGCTGGTTTCCGATAACGCTTATTCGGAACTCACTTTCGGCGATGCCGTTTGCAACTCCGTTTTTGAGTTTGCAGGTTCAAAAGATGTTGCGGTAGAGTTTCACTCTTTTTCAAAAACATTCAATATGGCCGGATGGCGTGTCGGTTGGTGTTGCGGTGCAAAACAGTTGATATACCCGCTTGAAAAGTTCAAATCATTTTTGGATTACGGCGTTCCTACGTTTATTCAGTTGGCTGCCGTTGCCGCGTTGAACGGATCACAACAGTGCGTAAGACAGCAGGCTCAAATATATGAAAGAAGAATGATAAAAATGGTCGACGGTCTTAACAAAATAGGATGGAACGTTAAAAAGACGTTAGGCACGATGTACGTTTGGGCAGGACTTCCCGACAACTTGAAAAAAGAAGGTTCGTTGTCCGTTGCAGAAAGGCTTCTTAAAGAGACAGGCGTTGCTGTTTCTCCCGGAGTTGGGTTCGGTAAATGCGGAGAGGGGTATGTAAGAATATCGTTGGTAACGCATGATAAAAGGTTTCACGATGCATTGTTAAGAATAAAAAAATTTACATTAAACGGAAAATAAATTTATGAAAACAAGTTTGAATATCGGTTTGGTAGGATACGGTACCGTAGGTAAAGGTGTAGTAAAAATTTTGGAAAAAAATAAAGCGATAGCTTTAAGGAAGTCAGGCGTAAAAATAAACGTAAAATCGATATGTGATTTAAATCCGATAGACAGACCAGAACTTTACGTTAAAAATTTTATGGACGTTATAAAAGATCCCGAGATAGATATAGTTGTGGAACTTATCGGCGGATACGAACCTGCAAGAACGGTTATAACCGAAAGTTTGAAAAACGGTAAAAGTGTCGTTACGGCAAACAAAGCCGCACTTGCGAAATATTGGGACGAAATATTTTCGCTGGCACAAGACAATAACAAAATGGTTTATTTTGAGGCTTCCGTCGGAGGCGTTATTCCGGTAATTCAAGGGTTGAACGAAGGGCTTGCCGGTAACGAGATAAAAAGCATTAAAGGTATTTTGAACGGTACGACGAACTTTATTTTAAGCAAAATGACAAACGACGGAGTTTCTTATTCGGACGCTTTAAAAATAGCGCAGCAGTCCGGTTTTGCCGAAGCCAACCCTACGGCGGATGTCAAAGGACTTGATACGGCAAACAAACTTGCGATTTTGTCGTCGCTTGCGTGGGGCAGCTGGATAAAAGTTGAAGATATAAGAGTTAAAGGTATAGATCAGCTTGATATAGAAGATGTTAATATAACCAGAGATTTCGGTTATGTGTTCAAGTTGATAGGATCGGCAATAAAAACCGATAAAGGTATCGATTTGTGGGTGGAACCGTGTTTGGTTGACCATCACCACTTTTTTGCCAACGTTCATAACGAGTACAATGCAATTATGATAAAAGGCGATGCTGCCGACGACGTGGTTTTTTACGGTAAAGGAGCCGGGCAACTTCCTGCCGCATCGGCTGTCGTTTCAGATATTATAGATTTGTCGAAATATATTTCCAACGGAACGGCCGGACTTGTACAAAATGTCGGGTATTCTAAGAAAAAAATCGTTAAATTTTTGCCTCACGGGGACAGTAAAAGCGATTACTATTTGAGATTTTCTGTAGTTGACAGACCTGGCGTTTTATCAAAGATTTCAGGTATACTCGGTGAGCACGGAGTGTCAATTGCAAGTCTTTATCAGGACGATAGAGAGAAAGATAAAAAAGTTTCAATAATAATAACTACTCACAGAACGTCAAGCAAACAAATGGAAGACTCTTTAACCGAAATAGACAAACTTTCTATTATAAAAGCTAAAACCGTAAAAATAAGAATAGAAGAATAGTTTCATAAATGGTTGAAGTTATAAAAAAATATATTAAAGAAAACATATCGATAGTTTTTATATCGGTATGTTTTTTGTTTATATGTTTTTTTAACGCTTTTGCAAACATCGGACTTATAGAAGACGGCAACCATCACTTTTGGGAAGCGTTGATTTGTGAGAACGTCTTTTTGGGGCATGAAGGAAAAGCGGTTTTTTCTTACAATTCAAGATATTTCCCGTCGTTAATACAACATTTATCGGTAGGTATACCGGTTTTGGCGTCTGTAACGAATATAAAAACTTTGCTTTTTGTTTTTACTTTCGTTTCTTATTTCGTTCCGGTTTTTTTATTGTTTGTCGTTTATATTAATATGCCCGAACGTAAAAAAAACGATTTTGAAATAATTTTGTTGTATTTTTTGACTTGCATGAATTTTCTTATATACCAAATATGGACGGAAAATTTTGTTACGGGACTGTTTTTATGGACGGTTTTTGTCGTTTATTATTACTGCGATTTTGCAAATTTTTCAAAAATGAATTCCGTAAGTATCGTTTTATTTTCACTGTGTTTGATAAGCAGCCATCCGATGACGTCCGTTTTTGTCGTGCCTATGATTGTTTTTGCAATAATAAAACATTTCAAAACGAAAAACGTTCCCGTCACGACATCGTCAATTTTAATATTGAGTTACATATTTTTATTTGCCGCGTTTATTTTTAATTTATATTTTGTAATAAAACCGATATATCCGAAAGACGATTATCTTAAATTTTCTTTTTTTAAAGAACCAGCGTTTATATATTTTTTGATATTAACGGTTTTTGTTTTAACTGTTTCGTTAATTAACGATAAAAAAATAAAATATATCGTTGCGTTTATTTATGTAACGTTTTGTTTCGGACTTTTTTATTTCGTTGTTTTGGAAATAAATTCCTGCGACGGATACATGTACAGAACGTTAGGTTTTTACGTACCTCTATTTTTAATGTCGTTTATATCGTTTAAAGATTTTTTTAAATTGAAAATGAATTATAAATATATGAAAATAACGAACGTGCTTCTTACTTTGATTTTTGTTTTTCATTGCGTTTATTATGGAACTGCCTGGAACAAATATCTTTTGAACGTAAAAGATGTTATGATAAACAAGAAAACCGTCAATTTTATAAAAATATCAAAATTTAATCTGTTTCATTTTCACATGTTGCCGTACACGTTTGTTTTTATATGTCCTTTATTTAACGTCAAATCGGACTGCAAAATTATCGTATCAAAAGAAAGTTTTTTGTACGGACATTGTAAAAAAATACGAAAATATAAATATAAATTGGCAAAGTTTGATGTAGACGTCGACAAATTTGTATTATAATAAATACGTTAATTTTAGGAGAGGTTTTTATGACCGGCATTTTTACGATTTTTTTATCCGTTTTTTTGGCGGAACTCGGCGACAAAACGCAGATTGCAACTTTAATGTTTGCAACGAACTCGAAAGTTTCACCCATGGCAGTTTTGGCGGCGTCTGCCGGTGCGCTGGTATTATCTGCGGCAATAGCCGTTTTGGCTGGTACGGTTGCAAAAACCTATTTGCAGCTTATACCGATAAAACTTGTCAGCGGGATAGTTTTTATATTAATAGGCGCATGGACGATTTACGGCTGTTATAAATAGGAGGTAAATTATGAAAAAATTTTTGTTTTCTTTAATTTTTTTGTTTTCTTTTTATTTTACCGTTTACGGTGAAAAAGTTGTAATGAACGACGGAACCGAATATGAAGGGAACATTCATTATCAAGACAATAGCGTCGTTTTTATAGTTCAAAAAGACGATTTGATCAAATTGCAAAAAGCGGATATAAAAGAAATCGTTGAAGATAAGAATAAAAAAAAAGATTCTTTAACGATTAACGACGATACGCAGCAGATAACAAATATTTGGGAAGGCGTTTTACAAATAGGTTACGATTTTTACGGCAGTTACTCTCATAAATATTCTCCTGAAGAAACCGACTCTTCAAAAGGTGTAACTTTTGGGGCTAAAGGGTATTGTTTTTTTGAAAATATAGTAGGTATCGGTGCGGGCATAAACCTACAGAATTCAAGAAAACTTGAAGATATTAACGGCAGATTTTATTTTGTGCCGACATATGTGTCTTTAAAAATCCGTTCAATACCTACAAAACCTTACAAGTACGGCTATATAGTAGGCAATTTGGGGTATAATATGTTTTTTGCGGATTCCGATTACTGTAATTTTATGGAAAAAGAAAAAGGCGGCATATATTACGGTATAGGAGTAGGAATAGTTTATAATAGGGTAGTTTTTGAAGTTGCAAGTTCCGTTCATAACGCTTCGGCAAGAACTAAAACTACAAAACGCAACTTTGATATAGAATACAAAACTTATACCTGCTCGCTCGGATATATATTTTAAAATGGTTGCTTGATTTTAAAAATTGTACTATACTATAAAAATTATGAAAAAACGGTAACAAAAATTATTATTTTTTATTTTGGAAAATGGAGAATTTAGATGAATGCAACAAGATTTATTTCTGTTTTTACAAGTTTATGTTTTTTGTTTTCCGTTTTAACACAAAACGTTTATTCATCTTATAATAATAAAAACAATTTCATTAGTGATGAGCATATAGACAATTTTTCAATTCCCGACAAATTCGGTAAAGTTACGGAAATAAATGATAAAAACGGTATAGAAGTTATAAATATTCAGGATTTACATTCCAATTATTCGGCACAAATAAGTATAAAAAATATTTTGAATTCAGTGGATTCAAATTATAATATTAAAAAAATTTTTATTGAGGGTGGATACGGTACCGTTGACGTATCGTGGCTTAATAAAATTAAAGATAATAATTTCAGAGAAACCCTTATTGAAAGATTATTGTTAACGGGGAGATTGACAGGAGCCGAATATTTTTCATATAAAAATAAAAAAAATAACATTTTAATCGGCTTGGAAGATAAAGAAGTTCATAAACAAAATCTCGAAAGATTATCAAGGATTATCGATAAGCAAGACCTTTTTAATTTTGAATTGAAGAAAATCGGATCAGACATAGATTTCTTAAATTCAAAATATCTTTCTAAAGAAAATCTTTATTTGAACAATATCATAAAAAAATACGGTTATGGGAATCAAAGGTCTGTAAAATTTTATAGCAAAATTGTAAAATTGATTAATAAAGTCAATTCCAATCCTAAAAAATATAACGATTTTATCTCTGTCAATTCCGATGATTTTAAAAACATAAACAGATATTTGAAGCTTTACTCTTATAAATTAAACGACGATAAAACAGTAAAAGAATTGAAAGAATTTTTATCGTTAATGAAAAATAAAATGTCTTATTCGGAATATATTTGCGTTTTAGAAGAAACAAACGATTTTTCGGATAGACAAAAATTGTGTTTTTATATTAAAAAGTTTGCCGGAAAATATGGTATAAATTTATCTTATTATCCTTCATTATATAAATATATGTTGTGCAACAATTTGGTTGCAAATATAAATCCTATTGATTTGGTAAAAGAAGAAAGAATTTTGTTGAACAATTTAAGGCAGGCTTTTTCAAAAAACAATACCGAATATGAGATTTCATTTTTGAACGACTTTTTTGAAGTTTTTTGCGACTATTTAAAAAATAAAATGACATTCGACAATTACGGCTATTTTGTCGAACAAATAACGAAATTTAAAAGCATATATTCAAAATATGCGGTTGTTGACAGACTGAAATTTTTAGAAGATTATTTTGGATTGTTGAATGAATATTATGCCGTTAACAATTTAAGAAATGAAATATTTTTAAAAAATATTTTTAAAAGTATAGATGTTAAAGAAATTGACACAAAGAAAAAAGAAATTATCGTTGTAATCAGCGGTGGATTTCATACAAGAGGTTTAAACGAACTTTTAAAAGAAAACGGAATAGGATATATTACGATTACTCCGAATATAAGTACAAGTATTAAGGAATCGGACAAATTTTATAAAAGTATTATAAGAGAACAGACAAAAATAAATCATAACGCGTTAAGCTTTACTATTGCATCAAGTGTTGTTGATACGGAACAGTTTAATAATTTGATAAAAGCTGCGATAGAAATTTCCGGAGGTACATATTCTAAAAATATAATTGAAAATATTGTAGAACAAATAAAACCGGTTGTAAAAGAAAACGTTAATCTTAAATATTCCGATAAACGGACAATAATTTCTTTAGGAGACAAAGATATTGTTTTAGAAAACATAAACGGTAAAATTCAAAATATTGAAAGTAAAAATATTTCTAAACCGGTACAAATAAACACTGCGGCTATAAACGAATTGTTTGAAAGATACCCTTCCTTGAATTTTTCGGACGGGCTGATTTTCGAATTAAGAAATGCGGACAGATATGTTACGGAAATAAACGGATTTGATTTGGCGGTAATAGCCAGAATGCCTGAAATAATTCAAAAGTATTTTTATAACCGCTTATCTGAAGATATAAAAGAGAAAATAAACAAACAGAAATTCAGTGTTAAAGATGAAAAAGTGACAATCGGCAAAAAAATAAAAAAATGGAGTAAAAGAGTAATTGTTTCTTTGTTTACGGTTTTGGTATTATCTTTCGGAATTGCTTCGTATGTAAGTCCTAACGATTTAACAAGTCTCATATCTTCAAATATGTTTGCCATTACAAATCTAGATTTAAGCAGTGAAGAGAACTATTATGAAAGTTTGTTAGAAACGAAGATGGAGTGGACGGATGCATATATGCCAAGTATGGATAATTTATATTATACATATTTATGGAAATATCAGTTGTTTCAAATGGAGAATAAAATAGCAGATTCTGTTGATAAAATTTTAACTAATGATAATTTATCTTATTTATTACATCAGGCTTATACCGATAATGAAATAGAATATCTTAAAATATTATCAAATAGAAATGATAGGGAAAAATTAAAAAGCATTATAAATAATACGGCCATAGACAAATATTATCGTTTTTATGCGCACATGTTGCTTATTGAAGACGGATATAAAGAAGAAGTCGGTGAATTTGACGATTTATTTAATGAAGAAGAAGTTTGGCAGTGGATTCATGATTCGGATGCCGAGCAAGAAGATTTAACGGATTTTGAATGGCAGACGAAATGTTATGTCGTAAAAAAAATATTAGGTATAGATGTTGACGAACGATATATTATAAGATTTGCAAGATTAATCAGAACCGGTGATACGGAACCAGACATAATAGCAAGATCGGATTTATCTTATGGGGATAAAAATATAAGTTCGGGCATATGGTCGACAACTGCACATGAAATCGGTCACAATGATATGTCCAATAAATTACGTATTTTGGAAATATTGACATCTTCTCCAATAAGAGAATTGTATGCATATTCATATGAAACTTTATTTTCACTTAACGCCGATATTGAAAGCGGTATATATTCAAGGCAGGCATTGATATCCGTTGATGATTCTACGGAAGAGCATGATGCAGGCAGAGCCATTATTATGAGCGTCATTAATAATTTAGGTGAAGAATATTCCGATATGCTTGCCGAATCCATTATAGATTATTATCGCAGCGTTCCGATAAATAAGTCCGTAAGAGAAGAAACTATAGGAATTTTAAATATTTTTATTGATAAGGTTATAGATTCGGAAATTTCCGAAAATAAGACAACGGAACAAGGTAGAGAAGCCAGAAGTAAAGAATTAATGTCTCTTTTGATGAGATACAAAGATTATTTTGACAAATATATAGATATTAATAACAATAACGAACAAATAAAGAATTTATCGGAATATATTTATAGTACATCTCAAAATATACAAAATGAGAAAGATTTTTTTGAAACATTGTTCGATATTAAAATAAAAATGACAACCGATCCTAAATTGATCCCGGCAACGTATAATCAAGAATATTTATCAAGATGGAATGCAATTTTAAATCGTTTGAACGAAACAATCGTTTCCAATATAAATCAAATAAAAAACGATAAAGATTTAAATGTTTTGTTAGAACAGATATACACTAAGGAAGATATAGAGTATATAGAAATATATAACCTGTCTTTTAATAAAGATACGAAGGCTCTTGAGAACGTAATATCAGGGAATAAGGATATAAATTACAGGTTTTACGCCAATATGATTTTTATGCAAAAAAACAGAAAAGAACAAGGAAAATACAAGAATTTGTTCTCGGAAGAAGAAATAGTTGAATATCTTAAAAATTATTCCGATAGAAATCCTCAAATGACGGAAATAAGCAATTTTGATTGGCAGGTTTTGTGTGGAATGATACAAACTTTGTATGGTGATAAATTGACAATATATAATTTTGATACGGTTTTTTCTGCCAAATATGATGAAACTGCAAATTATATTAAAGTTGCCAATCCTAATCCGTATTTGTATCAATATTCGTTAAGTTATATAAAAGATAAAACGACGAATCCAGTTCTGGTTGCTGTGACGGCGAATCAGTTATATAACGTAAAAAATAGTGTTATATCGCCGACACCTCATGTTTTAAGCGTTAGAAATGATTTGACACAATTATATATTGATGTTTGTTTAACGGAAGTGGCAAGAGATTTGTCAATAGATATAAATATGGATACAAAAACAAACTTAAATATAAAAGATATTCAAGATGAGACGAGTATAACGGATTTATCTAAAATAATTCTAAATGAAATTATAAAAGAGTACGGTTATGAATCTTTAAGTTTATTAAGACAATCAATATACGAATATATCAAAACCGGCGGAGAGGTATATTCCGCATTATCGGATATAAGAGACATATTAAATTCTTCGGCTGGTGGTTCTATGACGATAGAAGATTTCGCCAAAGAAACAGATAAGTATATACAAGAAAACGAATTATCCGAAGAAACGAAGAAAGGATTTACAGATTTTATATCAAGGTTTTTTAACGGGCGAACAACGATTAATTCACGGGATTACAATACTTCTTTAACAAGATACGATAAATTTTTGCCGACAAAAAAATCTAATGTTGAAGGAGTAATGGAAATATTTTATAAGAAATTGGAAGAAGCCTCAGTATTGAGTAAAGAAAATATAGTAACAAAACTTATAGATAAAATAAAAAATAAAAAGATAAGAAAAGAAATAAAAAGTATATATGCGGTACAACTTGCACCGTTAATGGAAGCAAGCATTATAAATAAAATTTATTATGAAAAAGATGAAATAAAAAAACAGGAAAAGAAAACCGATTTTTTAAATGGACATAAAAGATATAAAGAGTCTGATAAAGAGATAAAAAATAAATATGAAGAAGGCACGGATTTTATATTGGAGAGGATGGATGATGTTTATAAAAGAGTGTATGCAAAAACACATATTGAAAAAATATCAAAATTGGCGGTAACGATATCGAATATAAAATATCACAAACAATGGAACAGAGAAAACTTAATAAATAGTTCGTACAAAAAACAAAACAAAAGTATATTTAAGAAAATATTAATATCGTTTTTAATATTTATGACTATAATTACAAGCGTTTTTACCGGTATATATATACAGAAAAATTATAATGAACATTTTTATTCTGGTTATGAAAATTCATATGTTTCTCATATTAAGCGTTTTGGGGATATTTTTGATGTCGATTTGGGAAAAATGTCAGAAAGCGAAAGAAATAAAACTACAAATTTGGAAAACTATGTCGATTCGGTTGTTGATAAAAACGGAGAAGAAAATTTTTATCAATCCCTACTTGAAATAAGAAAACAGATAACGATACAAGAAACCGAGTTAATGCCGTCCATCAGTAACGAGGATTCAAGATATATGAATGTTTGGAGAAAACTTATAACATATATAGATAAAACTGTTGCATATAATATCGTTGATATTGAACATGACGCACAACTGAATATATTATTGCAAGAAACGTATGGAGTTGAAGAGATTGAATATTTGAAGATTCTTTCCATAAGTGATGAAAATAAGTTAATAAATATTATAAATGATGATAATACCGATTTGAGTTATAGATTTTTTGCGTATATGGTATTGAAAGCAAACGGATATAATGAAAGAGGTGACGAGTTTGCCGATTTGACAAATAAAAATATTATCTATGAATATTTAATTGAAAAATACACTTTTAAAGATAAAGAAAGTGATTCCATAAAATTTATAAATGTTAATAACAGTTTTGATTGGCAGGTATTGTGCGGCATGATGAATTTTATATTAAATGCCGAAGATGAGTATACATATATATTGGAAAACGGAAGAATAGTTGAGGCAGAAGCCGATTCCGATGGAATAAACGCTATGGCAAAATCAAACTTATTATATGCCCACGTTTCTTCACATATCGTGTCTAATGCAAACGAATCGCCGGTGTTGATTGCAGTTCATGAAATGGCTCACAGGCGCCAGAATAATACTTTCGGTTATTTGTCTAATGTTATGGAATTGTATGCATATACGGTTGAAAATATTATAGGTGAAGATATGGGAATAGAAGTTGATTACAGAAAGAAAAGTCCGGTATATATGATAACGAATAAAACGGAAACTCATGATGTCGGCAATATTATGATAGAATCCATAAAAAGAGTTACCGGCGTGGAAACACTTATATTTTTAGAAGAAAGTATAGTCGAATATGTAAACGATGGTTCAAATAAAAATGCGACACAAGTTCAAATGGTAGATTCCATACTTAATATTTTTGTAACAAAAATTGTGGATAATGAAATAGCACAGGGAAGCATATCTAGTTCCGAAGCAGGGTCTAGATACAATGAAATAATTGTTGATATATACGGATATAATAATTTTATTGATTCCATTTTTGTTTCCGAGAACGAAGCGAGATTCTCAAGTTTTGATAAAGACTTGAAAGAATACTTATATTCCGTTTTTACAAATATCAATAACAAAGAAGATTTTTTCTCAAAGCTGTTAGAAATCAGAAAAGAAATGTCGGATAATAAGCCTACAGTTTCGGATTCTTCAACTATGTGGAGAAAAACTATAATAAAAATAGATAATACTATAGGCTTAAATATAGAATATTTGGAAAACTCACAAACATTAAAAAAAGAGTTGGAGTCAGTTTATGATAAGTCCGATTTGGAGTATATGAAGATATATGTTTTATCTTTTGAGGATAATACGGAAGAACTGGAAAAAATAATAACTAGCGATAAAGACATCAATTATCGATTTTATGCTTATATGATATTCAAGCAAAAAAATAGAAAAGAGCAGGGTAAATATGATGACTTGTTCGCAAAAAATGAAATGATAGAGTTTTTAAACGATTATGATAAAACCGATATAAAATTAAAAGAAATAAACGACTATGATTGGCAAGTATTATGTGGCATGACAAGATTTTTATATTTATATGAAGAAAAGTGGGATATTTATAGTTTTGATAACATATTTTCTTTAAGATATGATAACAATTCAGAATATCGAATGGCATTGACTGAAAATTCATATATATATCAAAATTCATTAAATTATATAAAAGATAAAACGAAAAATCCTGTACTTGTTGCAATAGTTGCAAACGAATTGTACAACGTAAAAAATAGTTTGACTGCCTCAACCGTACAAATAACCGGTATAAGAGATGATTTGACGGAATTATATATAGATGCGTGTTTGTTTGAAGCCTCAAGAGATTTATCCATACCTGTAAATATAAATATAAATGCGGAATTAACGATAAATGATATCAATAATAATACAAGTGCTGAAGAAATATCGGCTATAGTATTGAATGAGATAATAAATGAGTACGGATATGATTCTGTAGAGATATTGAGAAAGTCCATATATGAATATATGGCTAGCGGAGGACCGATTTATTCGGGATTGAGTGACATATTATCGGAGATTAATGCAAACGGAGGAAGCGTAACGGTAGAAGAACTTAATAATATCGTAAACAAATATATAGAAGAAAAAGGTTTATCGGGTAAGGCAAAAGAAGGGGTATTGGATTTTATATCGGGAATCGGCAATAATAAAACCAGTGTTCAATCAAGGGATTATACGACATCATTGTCAAGATATAACAAAACCATGCCCGATAAAAAATTAAATATTGAAGAAGTTATGAATATTTTCGAAAATTATGTTTCTCAAAGTAATATTAAAAACAATAAAATAACAAACGATATAAATTATGATAAACAAAATTTTACAAATAATTTAATGTCTCAATTTATAAGCGTTTATGCCAATATAACGAATATTATGGTTGCTTTTTTAGGAATTAAGCGGAAAGATGTGCGGCAGATTATGGCAATCTACAAAGAAATTTCCGTGAATCAAATAACTTATTATACGAATCATCGAAAAAAAGAAAAAGATTCATTATATGAAAATGTCTTTATAGTTAAAGATAAAATTGGCGAAGACAGTATCGCTGAACTGAAGTTTAAACCGTTAGGTATAAAAGTTAACGGCAGTAGAGTTTTTGTGAGTGATAAAAACGGAGCAATATTTATATATTCGGACAATTGTGATTTTGACGATTTGGTCACAGCTCTTAGAAATAATTCTTTGTTGAAACGTAAAATAATAAAGTGTATCAATTCTGATTTTAATGCGAAAATAAATTTTGATACGGCAAATGTCATATCTGCAAAAATAACGTCTAAAACGGATATTGACGTTAAAGTGGAAAGTGATTTGATAACCGTTTCGGATAAATATGGGTCTTATGATTTGATTGAATTATTGTCTTCATATACGGATGTTATGACAAGACAGGGTTTTATCGTTAAAGAAAATTTGTTCAGATACATTGACGATTTCGACGTTAATTTAACGAAAGAAGATAGAAAAAAACAGTTTGTCAATATTCTACGTCAAAAAACTACAGGTCAACTTGTTTTTGATTTTGATACGTTAAAGCGGATAGATTACGATTTCGGAGAAAAAGCATTTAGAAAAATAACGGAACAATTAAAAGAACAAAATGTAAAAATTTATGTTTTTGTTTCTGATAAAAATAAAATAAAAGATATTGCGGAAAATAAATTTGTGTCGGGATATATTTTATTTGACGATTCGGATTTTGCAAACATAAACGATAAACAAGAAAACATGAAATGTAAAATTTTTGATTCTTTAACTTGTGATGAGTTTGAAGCGACATTTGTCTCTCAATCTAACAGTAACACGTGTTCAAAAATAATTTCATTGCTTAATGCAAATGTTTTAAAGCGCCCTATGGTTTTCAGAAATAGCAGTATAAAAGAGGCGGTGAGTAAACAAAGAGATATGACAATATATGACAATTTTAAATCAATATTCGATTTGGGAAAAATAAATGCAATCCTACCTGATATGAGATCCGAATATAATTCCAAAAAGCTTATCTCTACATATACCGTGAAAGAATTGGCTGCAAGTTTTAAAGAACAAGATATTGAAAGTTTATTAAAATTGTATAAAGAAACATTTGTTGATGAAAATTCAAATTCTGGAAAATATAATGAGATTATAAAAATATTGATGCAGAGCGAGAGTTTGAATAAACTTTTTGAAGTTTCCGATAAATCAAAAATAAAAAATTTGGATTTGTTTATAGAGAATATAATTTTCAGAATAAAGGCGGCAAACGTACTAAAACAACAAGATAAAGATATGGGCTTAAAAAATAGAAAATATGAAGAAATATTGGCGAAAGCGTTAAAAGTTCGCTTCATTAATAATTTTGAAGATATGACTGTAGATTCGGAAGTTTTGAAAATTGCGGCAATAAAAGATCAGTTAGCAAAAGAAAAAACGCTTAAACGCTACATTGAAGATAATATTATCAATTTAACACAAAAAGCGTTTAATGAAAAACAACCGGATTCTGTTGCAATAAATACGATCATATTTTTAATGCCGTATGCAGAAACTGCAGACATACTTATAGATGTAACAAATATGCATATACAACAGTACGATCTGAGGTTGACCAAAAACATATTATCTACAGCATAATTGATTTATTTTTTCTTAAAAAGCAAAGAGATCGATTTTTTTATCGCTCTCTTTCTTTTTATTTTGTCAAATATGGTATAATAAAAACATGAAGATTAAAAAATTGTTAATATTATCGGTTTTATTATTTGTTTCGTCAGATCTTTTTGCGTATGTTGAGCGTAACAAAATCGTAGTTTTTTTTGTTGAAAATTTTGATAACGTTTCTGCAAAAGTTATTAAAAAAATCGAAAGTTCGGACAAATTTTGTTTGTCCGTTACGTTTGACGGAAATAAATATATAAATAAAACAGTACAAAATTTGATAATTTCACGTAAAATAGAGCCTACCGTTAAAGTTTCCGAACCATATTTTCCTTTAATATCGCAGGACGTCGAAATCGGTTCTTCTGCGGTTTTAAATAAAGTTGACGATTTTAAAATATTTTTACAAAACTATAAAAATACTTACAAAACTTTGTTTGAAATTAAAAAACGCGGACTTTATTTAAAAGGAGCCGCTTTAAACGAGACCGTTTTGGATATGTTTTATAAGTACAACTTTTTGTGGGTGACGGCAAAATCAAAAGACGATAAAAAAGGATTGTTTATAAAAAACGGTGTCGCGCTGTTTGTTCCTTACTTTGATTTTCCCGTAAACGAAACGAAGATAAAAGACTGGCTTTCATCGCTTGACGGACAAAAGATAATTCCGATAGTTTTATCGTCAAAACATATAAACAATGAAAAGTTTATGTTAGGAGTTATAAACTTTTTTGAAAAAAGTAAAGATTTCGATACGGAACTCCCAGTAAATGCCGCTTATTACGGTTATAATGCGTCGGCTGCAAAAACCGATTTTAAGTTTGAGTTGTTGCCCGATGTTCCTGCAGAAAACAAATTGAAACTGTACTTGGCAAACAAAGAAGTAGAAAACTGTAAAAAGTCGTCCGAAATATATCAAATTCTTTGCGATGAACTTTCAAACATGTACAGTTATGACGTTATAAACGGTATAATAAACAAAAACAAAAATTCCGTTCAATTGTTTGATATTTCTTATACTAATATTTTCCGTGTGCTTAACAAAAAAAGTCCTAATTTGAAAGATTTTGAATATGTTTTAACGCAAGAAAAAGAAAATAATTTTGGCGGTCAGGATGAAACTTTATCCGAAAAAAACGATTGTGAATTTGTGCAAAATGGCGATGGCAGCATAACAATCAACAATTTCGGAGAATATTTTACGTATTTTACCGTTATAAAAGGTGTCAACTCCGTTATGTTTGAAACAAACGTTGATTGGAGTAAGACCGATTATTTTGACATTTATATCGATATGAACGAAATAGCTTATACCGGTTATCAAAAAATGTTAAAACCGTTAAATGCTTTTTTCGTTCCGGAAAACAGTTGGGAGTATGCGATAAGAGTAGGAAAAACAAAAATTGAAATTTATAAGTCCGTAGCGGAAAACGCTGAACCGGTCGGGACTTTTTTGGTTGATGAGATAACCGATAAAATAGAGATTCCTTTAAGTATATTAAGAGGAAACCCGTACAACTGGTCTTATCAGGTTATTGCGGTTAAAGGCAATGAAATAGCGGATTTTATTGAAGATGAAACTGAAAAAGAAAAACTTTTTAAAACGGTTCCGTTACAGATTAAGATGTTTAAATATATTAAGTAGGTAAAAAGAGTTATGAAAAAAATTTTAAGTTTAATAATATCGGTATTTTGTTTTGCGGCGATAGTTTGTACTGCGCAGGATTCGGCTACGGACATTAAGACGGAAGTCGGAGTAGAAGCTCAAAAACTTAACGTAATTTTTGACGGGAACAACTATGACGGTATGAACTTGTACGATATTTCCGGAAGCAAGTTTTTGTCTTTGAGAGAGTTGTCGGTTTTTTATGATGCAAGACTTGAATGGTTTTCCGTAAGTAAAAAAGTTTCCATGAAACTTAAAAACAAGTCGGTAGATATTTTTTACGATTCAAGAAAAATTTCTTTCGGTAAGAAAAAAGAAAAATTATCAATACCTTCCGTAATGTTAAAAAAAGAAATTTACGTTCCGGTAGAACTTTTGAGTTTGAAAAGTTTTTCGGATGTTTCCGAAACGGTATGTAATCTTGACGTAAAAAATAGTATTCTTAACGTTACGACCAAATCCAACATATCTGCGGTAAGGTATTATACCAAAGAAACGAACACGGAAATAGTGATAGAGCTTGAAGAAAAAATGACGCACACTATAAAAAAAGGTAAAAATTCTTTGATTGTCGCTTTTCAAAGAGGACGAATTGCCAAAGACAGTGTTATTGCAAATAACGGGGCAATAAAAGATATAGCTTATGAAACTGTCGGAAGAGAGGCTGTTTTTACGATAAATTTGGCTCAAACACCAAAACTTGTCAGGACTAAAAAGTACAGAAAACCGCTGAAACTTGTTATAGATATAGAACATACGAAAGCCGTTAACATGACAAAACCGTGCGATATATATTTGCCTGAAACCGTTGTTGCAAGTGTTGATAAACAAGCTGCAGAAATTAAAGAAGAAAAAGAGATTAGAGAAAATAAAGTTTCGGAAGATGAAAAACTCATTGTCAAAAAAACTGTGCCGGCTTTGAAAGAAGATAAAACCGTTGAACAAAAAAGAGATGAAAAGAAAACTGAAGAAGATTTGTCTCCGATAGAAATGCCTGTAGTTGATAGCAGAATTATCGCCAACGATTCTCAAATTTACGATACTCCCGCGCCGGAAGAAGATGAACAAGACGATTTGCAGGAATTGTCAAAAGTTAAAGTCGTAAGCGTTCAGGATGACCAAATTATAGATGACAGCTATACTTTGATAGACGATACTTCAACGTTTAAAGATATAATTCCCAAAAAGAAAGAAATTGCAAAAGATGCTAAAATCATAGTTTTGGATGCCGGTCACGGCGGACAGGATCCGGGTGCTATCGGTCCGCACGGAGTTAAAGAAAAAGATGTAAATCTTGCTATAGTTTTGTATTTGGAAAAAATATTTAAAAAAGATAAAAACTATAAAGTCATACTTACAAGAGACGATGATACTTTCATACCGCTTGTGGAAAGGGCTAACATTGCCAACAAAAATAAAGCCGATTTATTCATATCGATTCACTGTAATGCAAATTTAAAGAGGAGTGCTTCCGGTTTTGAAATTTATTTCTTGTCGGAAAACGCTTCGGATTCTACCGCAATTTCTACGGAGACTTTGGAAAACTCCGTTATTGCTTTGGAAGATAAGTCCGACGAGAAAAAAACCGTATTACAGAATATGTTGTGGTCCATGGTCGTTAACGAGTATATAAACGAATCGTCGGAACTTTCAAGTTTTATCGTCTCTGAAGCCTCGGGAAGATTGAAAATTCCCAATAACGGAATAAAACAAGCGAACTTTTACGTTTTAAGAGGCACACAGATGCCGTCGGTTCTTGTAGAGTGTGCTTATTTGAGCAACTATAGTGAAGAAGCCAAATTACAGACGAGCAACTTTCAAAAGTCCGTTGCAGATTCAATATATGAAGGTGTGAAAAAATATTATGCAAGAAAAAATTCCAAATGATAAACCGATAGGAATTTTCGATTCCGGTTTCGGCGGACTTACGGTAATGTCAGCCGTAAATAAAATTATGCCGAAAGAAAATCTTGTTTATTTCGGTGATACTGCGCACGTTCCTTACGGAACGAAATCGAAAAAAATCGTTACCGGTTTTGCGTTGAAAATTTCAAAGTTTCTTATAAAAAACGACGTTAAATTGATAGTTATAGCATGTAATACGGCTTCGGCGTTCAGTTTGGAATATTTGAAAAAAAATATAAAAGTTCCGATAGTAGGTGTTATAAAAGCCGGTTCGGTTACTGCCGCACAAAAAACAAAAAATAAAATTGTAGGCGTTATAGGTACGGAAGGTACGGTAAAAAGCGGCGCTTACGAAAAAGAAATAAAAAAGTATGATAAAACGATAAAATGTTTTTCAAAAGCATGTCCGCTATTTGTTCCTTTGGTTGAGGAAGGCTGGTGCAGCGGTAAAATAACGCAGGACGTCATAAATGTTTATTTGAAAGATTTGGTAAATAAAAATATAGATACGATAATTTTGGGCTGCACTCATTATCCGTTGCTCAAAAAAGCTATAAAAAAAGTTATCGGTAACAAAATTAACGTTATAGATTCCGCAGAGGCAGTAGCTTTGGAAGTAAAAGATGTTCTTGCAAAAAACGGTTTGTTAAAACCTACAGGAAAAGGTATGCGTAAATTTTATGTCAGCGACGGACCGGGAAAATTTAAAAGTATCGGGAGTAAATTTTTGGGCGGCAAAATATCAAACGTAATAAAAACGGAGATGGATTGAAAATGAAATACAAACTTTCTGTGTTTAAAAATTTTTCGTCGGCACACGCATTAAGAGGTTATAAAGGCAAATGCGAAAATCTTCACGGACATAACTGGAAAGTAAGAGTATGTTTGTGCGGAACAAAGCTTGACGATATAGGTATGCTTGTTGATTTTACGGATATGAAAGCTCACCTTGATAAAATTATGGCTAAACTTGACCACAAATTTTTAAATGAAACTGCTCCTTTTGATAAAATAAATCCGACTGCCGAAAATATTGCGACGTTCATTTTTAATGAGATGAAAATTTTTGAAACGGAAGACATAAAAGTTTATGAAGTTGAAGTTTGGGAAAGTGACACTTCTTCAGCGGTGGCAAGTTTATGAAAAAGAAAGCGGTGGTTCTTTTTTCAAGCGGGCTGGATTCCACAACCGTTTTATATTATGCAATGAATAAGAGTTATGATTGTCATTGTTTGATATTCGATTACGGGCAAAAGCATAGTAAAGAAGTGAAAAATGCTGTAAGTTTTGCCGAGAGTTTGCGACTGAATTATCATGTCGTTAAAACTTCTATACCGTGGGACAAAAGTTCTTTGGTAAATAAAAACGTAACAGTTCCGGAACATAAAATTATAAAAAAAGGTGTTGTTCCTTCAACTTACGTTCCTGGAAGAAATACTATATTTTTGGCTTATGCCGTTTCTTATGCCGAAACCATAAAAGCAAAAAAAATTTTTTTAGGTATAAACGCGGTAGATTTTTCTTCTTATCCTGACTGCACTCCGCAATATTTAAAAGCCGTGCAGCAGGTTATGAAAGCGTTAAACAACAAAATAGAAATTTGTGCTCCGATTGAAAAATATTCCAAAGGACAGATAATAAAGTTAGGTTTAAAACTGAAAGTTCCTTACGAAAAAACGTGGAGCTGTTATAAAGGTAAAAACAAACCGTGCGGAAAATGCGATTCCTGTAAGTTGAGAGCAAAAGGTTTTAAAGAGGCAGGAGTAAATGATCCGGCACTTAAATAGAAATACGATTTCTAATTATAATACTGCGCCGATAAATGAAATTTTTTTCTCGTATCAGGGTGAAGGGATTTATGCTGGAATTCCGCAAATTTTTGTTAGATTTTCCGGTTGCAATTTAAGGTGTGACTATTGCGATACAAAAAAATCTTTAAAAGCAAATAAGAATTCAAAATATTTTACAACTCAATCATTGTATGAGTATGTTTTGGACATATTCAATAAAAATAAAGATAAATTTTTTAGTTTTAAGCCATCAATATCTTTTACCGGCGGGGAACCGTTGCTTTATGCAGACTTTATTTCGGATTTTTTAAAAAAATATAACAAAAACAAATTTTCAATTTATATTGAAACTAACGGAACTTTGCCACAGCGAATAAAAAAAATTTATAAATATTGCGATGTAGTTGCTATGGATATAAAGTTTAAGTCGTCATGTAAAAAAGATTGTTTCGGCGAACATAAAAAATTTTTAAAAATTTGTAAAAACAAAGTTTTTATAAAAACGGTTATTACAAAAAGTACGACAAAGCAAGAGTTTGTTAAAGCGGCAAAATTTGTTTCGAATATTTCAAAAAAAATAAAATTTGTTATTCAGCCTGCAATTTTTGATAAAGGCACAAACGAAAAAGTGTTTGAGTTTTATTCTATAGCAGCGTCCGTAGTTGAGGATGTAAGAATTTTGCCGCAACTTCATAAATTGTGGGAAATAAGATAAAAATTGTAAAACAATTTTTAGTTGAATAGTTGAAATGGTGAAAAATTTTATGGAAAGAGTTCCTGGGTACCAAAAATGACAATGTGCAAAAAAGAGCTTGAAGCTTTCGGTAATAAATTTATAAAAATATTGAAAGATAACGATTTTATCGCCGCGTTTGACGATACGAGTTTTAGAGATTATTTATTGCAAATTTCGGTAAGAAACAAACTTGTCAATTTGGGTAAAATTAACGTTTATTATAAACCGTCAAAAAAATCGTTTTCGTTAATTACTTCAAACATTAAAGATAAAAGTTCGGTAGAAATCATAAACAAATGTTGGGACGAAGTTAACGGTTTTAAAACTTTTGAAGAAAGCTCCGGAATATACGAAGTTTTTGTTGACGGCTCGTATATTAACGGAAAAACAGGTTACGGTGCGGTAATATTTTTAGGCGATAAAAAAGTTCAAGAATTTTCCGGAAGTTTGGTAGATACATCTACAAGACAATTCGGCGGGGAACTTTATTCCGTAATACAGGTTTTAAAATGGTGCAAAGAAAACAATATATATAAAGTGAGAATAAATTACGATTATTTAGGTATAGAATATTTTGCAACCGGCAAATGGCAACCGAAAAATGTTTTGGCAAAAGAGTATAAAGCGGTTGTAACGAATTCCGGTATAAATATTATTTGGCGCAAAATAGACAGCCATAGCGGGAACAAAAAAAACGATTTGGCGGACAAATTAGCCAAAACGGGTGCAACAAAAATATAAAAATAAAAAATATGTTTAGGTTAAAACACATATGCGACAATTGAGGAAAAAGAAAAGGGAGTAAAAAAGGATGTCGCAATGCAAATAAAAAATATAACATATGGTATGACCTACAAAGGTTACAAAAAGTATAGGG
>JAZNAT010000086.1:0-16593 GCA_045586665.1 Endomicrobiaceae bacterium
TTGAAAATCAATAAAAACCTTTCGGATGAACAGTTTAAACTGTTGCTTGAAACGGACACTTATAAAGAAGACCTTTTTAAGCAGGCAGATATTGTCCGTCAACAAGTTTACGGTAAAGATGTTTATTTAAGGGGTTTAATAGAATTTACAAACTATTGTAAAAACGGTTGTTATTATTGCGGTATAAATTGCATAAACAAAAATATTAAAAGGTATCGTTTGACAAAAGATGAAATTTTACAATGTTGTAAAGACGGTTATGCTTTAGGTTACAGAACTTTTGTTTTGCAGGGCGGGGAAGATCCTTTTTTTAGCGACGATATAATTTGTGATATAGTGTCAGCAATAAGACAAAATTATAAAGATTGTGCAATTACATTATCGATAGGGGAAAAAAGTAAAGAAAGTTATCTTGCTTACTTTAAAGCAGGTGCCAACAGGTTCCTTTTAAGGCACGAAACTGCAAACGAACAACATTACAAAAAACTGCATCCCGAAAGTTTATCTTTAAAAAACAGAAAACAATGCCTTTTTAACTTAAAAGAAATCGGTTATCAGGTAGGTAGCGGTTTTATGGTAGGTTCACCTTACCAAACTATAGAAAACATTATTGAAGACTTTCGTTTTTTACAAGACCTTAAACCCGACATGATAGGAATCGGTCCTTTTATTCCTGCACAGAATACAAAATTTGAAAAGTTCGAACATGGCAAATTAAATTTAACATTAAAAATAATTTCAATATTAAGGTTGTTGTTTCCGTATGCTTTAATACCTTCAACAACGGCACTCGGAACGATTTCACCGAACGGCAGAGAATTAGGACTTAAATCAGGAGCAAATGTTGTAATGCCTAACTTATCACCGGCAAAATACAGAAATTTGTATACATTATACGATGATAAAATCTGTACAAACGAAGAAGCTGCAGAGTGCAGAGGTTGTTTGGAAAGAAGAGTATCTCTTGCCGGTTACAAAGTTGTTACAGATATCGGCAATGTAAAAAAATTTGTGGAACAAATTTTTTGATGTATGGATGTATAGAAGTATGGATGAATGGAAAAGACAACAAACAAACTAAAAGTTTTTGACAATTGTGACTTGTTTTTTTATAATAACAGTAATATGAAAAACTTAAATTTAACATCTTATAGACAGATACTCTCTCTTTAAGAGCCTTTGTCATCCCGCACTTGAGGCGGAATCTTGCAGTTCAATAAAGAGGAGTGTTAATTAACACGACCTGTTTTTTTATTTTGTCATTAAACTATAAGCTCTAAGCTTTAAGCTGTAAACTAAAATTTATGTAGTAAATTTTATAAAAGGAGGCAGTAAATGAAAAAAATTGTTTTAACATTGTTGTTGGCAGTAGCACTTGTATCACCGTTTTTGCAGTAAATAAAGGCTCAATGGAAGCAGATATAAAGTTGGGATACATTATTGAACCTTTACTTATGGAAACCGAGTCAGATGGATATAAATATGCTTACAATGCCGAATCGACATTTTCGTTAGGAGCAGATTTTTATTATTATGTTGTTAATAATCTCGGTTTAGGTGTAGGTGTAAACCACATATTTACAAGCAATATGGATGATACTTGGGGAGACGAATCAAAAGTAGGAGCAACAAATATTTATTTATCCGTAAAACCTGTATTGGAAGTTAAAGAAAATAAGATTATAGATAAAGTATATTTCTTGGGACAATTAGGTTACGGAATAATGGATAGTGATAAAATATCATATAGCAAGCCATCAAAAAAATTTGATAATGGAATGTATTGGGCAATAGGTGTAGGTGTGGAAAAATTTAATATTATTGTTGAACTTATGTATTCAGTTAATTATACTTATTTTGATTATTGGGGTGGTGAAAATTGGACATATAGAAATATTGCAATTAATGTAGGATATAAATTTAACATATAGTCATTGCGAAACCGCTTTAGTGGTTGAGACAATCCATAAAAATGTTAAAAAAGCAGGAAGAAAAAATTCTTCCTGCTTTTTTTATTAATTGTACATTGCCTTTTAGCCGTTCCCATGCATCCATGCATCTATGCATCCGTTACTCGCCGTTTTCAAATCTTTAACAGTCTTTAAAAACTTATCGAAGTTGTTGTTCCGCTGCTGTTTTGTAAGAAATACTCTACATTAAAATCAAAGTATGTATCAGGATATGGTTCATCTTTTAAAGTGAAGTGCCACCATTCCGAATCGATAGGTTTAAAACCTGCATTTAACATTGCATCTCTTAAAATCTTTCTATTATTTTTTTGTTTCTTTGTAAGTTTTTTATAGTCGGGATGAGATTCTTCACCGAAGAAATCGAATGTTCCGCCCATATCGACAAATTCGCCGTTTTGTTTTATTATTGTTAAATCGATAGTGCTGCCTCTTGAATGACCTGATTTTGCTGCAACATAATTTCCTGCAAGAAGATCCGGTTTTGTTATATCGGGATAAAAAGATTTGTTGCCCGGATCATTCGGATCGTTTATCCAATTGACAAAATCGGTAACTGCTTTTTGCGGTCTGTATGTGTCCCAAATAAGAAGTCTGTAACCTTGTTTTCTTAAATCGTCCGCTGCAATTACGAGTGCCGCAAGAGCTTCTTTTGTCATATAAGCTACCGGTGCATGGTATCCGTCAATTCTGTGACCTGTAAAATTGTAATCCGAATAGTATCTCATATCATAAACGGCATCAGGAATTCTTAAAGATACTTTTTCAAAACCGCTGCTGTCGGTTGAAACTTTATCTGCAAAAATAAAAGGTGTAACACACAAACATAAAACCAAACTTAAAACAAATTTTTTCATTTTTTTGCCTCTTTCCCTCTGATGTAAAATAATATTTTATACGAATTATATAAAAATTTAATTGAAAATGGTATATTTGACAACAATAATCTTTATTTTATAATATATTACCTACCTTTAGGGTGGGTAATAAAGAAAGTCTTAAAAAATGGAATATTTATAAATGAAAAAAATAACAAAATCTTTTTTCGATAAAGTTTATAATCGCAAAAATACCGGTTCGGTAAAATACGATTTCATACCGAAAGTACCCAATATAAAAAACATTATTCCTATGTGGGTAGCCGATATGGATTTTAAAAGTCCGGTTGCTGTTGAAAACGCATTAAAAAAAGTTGCAAGTCACAACATTTACGGTTATCCATACATCGATAATGAATATATATCGTTATTGCAAAATTGGTATGCAAGAAGAACGGATTGGAACATAAAAAAAGAAGAACTTTTATGTGTACCGAGTGTAATGTTCGCTATATCTGCTGCAATCAGAGCATTAACAAAAGGAAACGATTCCGTTTTAATTTCACAGCCTGTATATTATCCGTTTGCAGATATTGTTATTGCAAATAACAGGAACCTTGTTGTCAGTCATCTTATCTATGACGGGGAAAAATATGTATTTGATTTTAAAGATTTTGAAAATAGAATTAAACAAAATAAAGTAAAAATATATATATTATGTTCACCGCATAATCCGGTAGGCAGAGTTTGGACAAAACAGGAACTTTTACAAATAGCCAAAATTTGTATTAAGCATAATGTAATTATAGTTTCGGACGAAATCCATTCCGATTTTATTTATGAAAATTATAAACATTATCCCGTCTGCACTCTTTCTAAAAAAATTGCAGAAAACACAATAACGGCAATAGCACCTACAAAAACTTTTAATCTTGCAGGATTACATGCAGCACACTTGGTAATACAAAACAAACAGATAAGAGAAAAAGTTGTTAAAGCCGTTAATGCGACAGGTTTTCATGTGTTAACTAAACCTGCAATAGAAGCTGTAAAAGCAGTTTATAGAGACGGCGAAAATTGGTTTAACTCACTACTGAAATACTTACAGCAAAACAGAGATATTTTGGTAAACGGTTTTGCCGGAACAAAAATTTCCGTTCAAAATATGGAAGGAACATATCTTGCTTGGCTTAACTGCAAAAAACTGAATTTAAGCTGTGAACAAATAGAAAAACTGTTTTTGAAAAAAGCCGGTGTTTGGTTACATAAAGGTTCAACTTTCGGTGTTGGCGGTGAAGGTTATATGAGATTAAATATTGCCTGCCCGCAAAAAATATTAAACAAAGCAATTAAGCAAATTAAGCAGGTAATTTAAAATGGAAAAAAGAGCATTAATTGCTATGAGCGGCGGAGTAGATTCAAGTGTTGCCGCTTTTTTGTTGAAACGACAAGGATATGAGTGTATCGGCTGCACGATGAAACTTTACGATAACGACGATATCGGTGTAAAAAGCAGAACATGTTGTTCTTTGAACGATGTAAATGATGCAAGGTCTGTTGCTTATAAACTAAATATGAAATATTATGTTTTAAATTTTTCTTCCGATTTTAAAAATAAAGTTATAGATAAGTTTGTTAAAAGTTATGAAACGGGAAGAACACCGAACCCTTGTATAGATTGTAATAAATATATGAAGTTCGAGAAACTTCTGTATACGGCACAAAATTTGGAATGTAATTATATTGTTACAGGACATTATGCAAGAATTGAAAAAAATAACGGTAAATATTACTTAAAAAAAGCTATAGATGACACTAAAGATCAAAGTTATGTCTTATATAATTTAACACAAGAACAACTTGCACATACTTTATTTCCTTTAGGCTGTTTGCATAAAACGCAAATCAGAGACATTGCAAAACAAAACGGTTTTATTAATGCCGACAAACCTGACAGTCAAGACATATGTTTTGTTCCTGACGGCAATTATGTTAAAACAATAGAAAAATTTTCCGAAAACAAAATAAAAAAAGGAAACTTTATAGATAAAAGCGGTAAAGTAATAGGGAAACATAAAGGAATAGTTTATTATACCATAGGGCAAAGAAGAGGATTGGGGTGTTTTCAAAAACATATTTATGTTTGTAAAATTTCGGCAACGGACAATACCGTAATGTTAGGTGATCAAGAAGATTTATATAAAAAAGAGTTTGTTGTAACGGACTTTAATTGGATATTAGGAAAACCGCCGGCAAAAAATTTTAGTTGTTCGGTAAAAATAAGATATAAACAAAAAGAACATAAAGCAGATATAAAAGTTTTGGATGATAATAGTGTAAAAATTATTTTTGATGAACCGCAAAAAGCAATAACTCCCGGACAAGCGGCAGTTTTGTATGACGGAGATATCGTTTTGGGCGGGGGAACAATAATAGAAACATAAAAGCTGATAAGTTGATAAGGTGATAAGGTGATGAGCTGAAAGGTTTATTGTGAGCAAGAAATATTTTTTCAGGATTAAAAAACATTAAAACTTTTCAGCTAAGAAAAATAAACTTTTTCGTCCTAAGCTATCTCAGCTTATAAGCTAAAATTGCGGAGCAATTTTTAAATGGTTAAAGAAATTTCTGCACAAGATTTTTTTAAACTTGATAAAAGTAAAATTACAATACTGGATTTAAGAGAAGAAAAGGAAGCTTTAAAAGAGCCTTTTAAAAATGCGATAAACGTTCCTTTTTCAAAAATTTGGACAGGTATTGATGATATACCCAAAGATAAACCCGTTTATGTTTTTTGTAACAGCGGATATTTCAGTGAAGAAACGGCAATTCTTCTTGAAGAAAGAGGCTATGACGCAATAAACGTTTTAGGCGGATATCTTGCTTTTAAGGAGGATAAAAAATGTTAATTTCTACCAGAGGCAGATATGCAATAAGAGTAATATTGGATTTGGCACAAAATTCCGACGGCTCTTTTACGCCTATGAAAGATGTTGCCAAAAGGCAGGAAATATCTTTGAAGTATCTTGAAAAAATTTTACCGATACTTACCAAAAACAAAATCGTTGAAGGTGTTCACGGTAAAGGCGGAGGATATAAGCTGAACAAAAACATAAAAAAATATAAAGTCATAGACATATTAAAACTTACCGAAGGAGACCTTGCTCCGGTTGCATGTCTGAAAAAAGGTTCGGTCGAATGTAAAAGAAAACAAAATTGTAAAACTTTGTTAATGTGGAAAAAGTTTTATGAAATCATAAACAAGTTTTTCGGTTCCATAACGATAGAAGATTTGATAAACAGCGATATAAAATTTTTATTGTGATATTCGTTTAATCGTTTAGAATATCCTAAACGTTAATATTGTAATAATATGGGTTAAAATTTGTTATAATATTCGCAAAACAAAGTTTCGGAGATTATAAATGATAGTAGAATTGTTAAAATATACCAACGAGCCGGAAAAAACCTGTGCAATTGCCGGGAGATTGTGTTACAGTTCCGTAGGAATAGAAGAGTTAAAAGAAAAGCTTACTCAAGAAAAAATTGAAGATATTTTAAAAAAAATAATAAAATCCGGTCATTTGTCCGTATTGGAACACGCATCTTTTTCTTTCGGTATAGAAGGTGTATCAAGAGCATTGCTTGCACAACTTACACGCCACAGAATTGCATCTTTTTCGGTTCAAAGCCAACGATATGTACGGTTTGACAAAAAAACTCCGGATTTCGTCGTTCCTCCTACAATATCGAAAGACGATAAACTTGCGGTAAAATACAACGAATTTTTAAAATTGTCGCAACAATATTATAACGAGTTTCTTCAAGCCGGTATTCCTGCCGAAGATGCAAGATACGTTTTGCCCAACGCATCTTCTACAAAAATCGTTATGACAATGAATGCAAGAGAATTAAGACATTTTTTTGAGTTGAGATGCTGTAACAGAGCACAGTGGGAAATAAGAGATATGGCTTGCAGAATGTTAAAACTTGCAAGACAGACCGCTCCAATACTTTTTAACGATGCAGGTCCGAACTGTATAAGAACCGGCTGCAACGAAACGAAACCATGCACAACGCCATGGAAAAAGTTGTAAGATTTTATTTTATTGTTTTGAAATATTAAACATATAAACGGAGGCAGTAAAATGTTAAACGAAAAAGTAGCAAAACTTATCAACGAACAGGTTAACAAAGAATTTTATTCGGCATACTTATATCTTTCTTTTGCCGACTATTATGAAGACGAAGGTCTTGACGGATTTGCAAACTGGTACGTTATCCAAGCTCAGGAAGAAATGGACCATGCAATGATGATGAGAAGATACCTTATTGACAACGGAGTATCCGTTAAGTTGGAAGCAATCGACAAACCTAACAAAACTTTTAAAAATACGACGGAGCCGCTTGAAGAAGGATACAAACACGAACAGTATGTTACCTCTTTGATTAACAACATTTATTCGGCAGCTTTCGACATTAAAGATTTTAAAACGATGCAGTTTTTAGATTGGTTTATAAAAGAACAGACCGAAGAAGAAAAAAATGCCGGCGATTTGGTTAAAAAAATGAAAATGTTTGCTATCGACACGAAAACGATTTATATGCTCAATTCCGAACTTGCCGCAAGAACGTATACTCCTTCTGCAACCGGACCCGGCAAATAGAAAAATTTTAGGAGTTTTATTATGAGAAAAAATTTCGGGCAACAAACTTGGTTTTATCCTATGCCGGTATTGATAGTTGCAGCTTATGATGAAAAAGGTAACGCAAATGCAATGAATGCGGCATGGGGCGGAATATACGATTATAAAAAAATTATGCTTTGTCTTGACGAAAGCCACAAAACGACACAAAACATAAAATCGACAAAGGCTTTTACGGTAAGTTTTGCCGACGCAGAACACGTAAAAGAATGCGATTATTTGGGAATAGCTTCTGGAAACAAAGTTGCCGACAAACTTACAAAAGCAGGATTTACGATTGAAAAAAGCAATTTCGTAAACGCTCCGATAATAAAAGAATTGCCGATGTGTCTGGAATGTAATCTGATAAAATTCGACGATAACGGAAATATCATAGCAGAAATCGTAAACGTAAGCGCCGACGAAAAAATATTGGACGAAAAAGGCACTATCGAGCCGGAAAAGCTTCAAGCCATAAGTTATGACGGTATAAAACATAATTATTTGAAAGTCTCCGGCATCGTCGGTAAAGCTTTCAGCGACGGGAAAGAACTGGATAAATAAAGAATTCGTTTTATGAAAAAAACATATCTGTCCGGTATAAACGAGGATTGTCTTGCACATTTTTTATCGAAATTCGTTACGAAAAATAAAGATAAATCGCTGCTTGTCGTTTTAAAAAACAACGAAATCGATACGGTTTGCGACGATATCAAAACATTTCTTGATAAAGAAGACGTTGAAGTTCTGCAGTATTCCTCCGACGACGAAGCGCAAAGGATAATAACGTTGTCAAAGTTGTCGGATTTGAAAAGAACGGTAATCGTTGCGGACATTGACTCC
This sequence comes from Endomicrobiaceae bacterium, assembly GCA_045586665.1. GTDB lineage: Bacteria > Elusimicrobiota > Endomicrobiia > Endomicrobiales > Endomicrobiaceae > Ruminimicrobiellum. Next base: position 8,314 of record JAZNAT010000086.1, read on the forward strand.
GTAGATGCGGAAGTTTTATCTTTTAACGCGCTGAAAGACAATTCCATAACTTTAAAAGTAAATAACGGTTACAAATACAATCGGCTTATAACGGACATTTCCAAAATAGGTTATGCAAGAGAAAGTTTCGTTGAAGAAAAAGGACAATTTTCCGTCAGAGGCGACATCCTCGACGTTTGGCCGTGCGACAGTGAAAAACCCGTGAGAATATCGTTCGATTTCGAAACGGTTGAAACCGTAAAAACTTTCGATTACATTTCCCAGCGTTCAGAAAAATATCTGAAAGAAATAACGATACTCCCTTACAAAAGCGTTGACGTAAAAACTGTTTTGCCGCAACAACTCCCCGAAAATTTCGTCATATACTGCGACGAAAAAACGCAAAAAGATAACCGATACGACAGGTTCGATTTGCTTATAAACGACCCTTTGAACAAAAACTCTTTACATTACGATTATCAGAGTTTTCAAGGTTTTCACGGAGATATAAAATATTTTATAAATCTTATACGGGATTTTAAAAATTGCGGAATTGACATAAAAATATATTGTTCCAACGAGCCGGAAAAACAAAAGATGATAGATTTGTTTTATGAAAACGGTTGGGATTTCGACGATATTCCTGCAATGACCGTAAAACCGCTATGGCACGGTTTTTATTTAAAAAACGAAATTGCCGTTATTTCGACGAAAGAAATTTTGTATAAAAGAAAACCGATAAGTTTTCCGAAAATGAAAAGCGGTAAAAGACTTGAAGGAATATGGGAAATATCCGCCGGCGATTATGTAGTGCACGAAAAATACGGTATAGGTAAATATAAAGGCCTAAAGAAAATTACTCAGTCCGACAAAACGTCGGAATATCTTTGTATAGAGTACAGAAAAGGAGATAAACTTTACGTGCCGCCCGACGATTTTAAAACGGTTCAAAAATATATAGGAGTAGAAGGTGTAAAACCGAAACTTTATTCCATGGACACTTTTGCATGGGAAAAAGTAAAAAGCAGAGCAAGACAAAATGCATCCGAGTTTGCAAAAGAATTATTGAAACTTTATGCACAAAGAGCTCAAATTCAAAGACCGCCGTATCCGCCGTCAAGCATGCTTGAAAAAAATTTGGCGGACTCTTTCGTTTACGAGGAAACTTCCGACCAGCTGAAAGCGATAGAAGATATAAATAACGATTTTTCAAAACCGTACCCTATGGAAAGACTTATTTGCGGCGATGTCGGTTTCGGTAAAACCGAAGTTGCAATAAGAGCGGCTTTTAAAACCGTTTGTCAGTCAAAACAGGTTGCCGTTCTTGTCCCTACAACGGTTTTGGCGGAACAACATTACAATACTTTTGTTAACAGACTTGCGGCTTTTCCTGCAAATGTGCAAGTGATAAGCAGATTTCAAAAGTCCGCACAGCAGAAAAAAATTTTGAATGACCTTAAAAAAGGTTCCGTTGATATTATAATAGGAACACACAGGCTTTTACAAAAAGATGTTGAATTTAAAGAGTTGGGACTTTTGATAATAGATGAGGAGCACAGGTTTGGCGTTAAACAGAAAGAAAAAATAAAACAAATGAAAAAAAATGTGGATATTTTAATGTTGTCGGCAACACCTATTCCGCGAACTTTGTCCGGAGCACTTTACGGGTTAAGGGATTTATCTTTAATAGAAACACAGCCTTACGGACGGCTTCCGATAGAAACCGACATTTCTTTTTATGATGATAAACTTGTAAAAAATATTATTGAAGCCGAACTTTCGAGAAACGGACAGGTATTCTACGTTTATAACAGAGTGGAAACTATTTTAAATAAAGCTGCAGAAATAAAAAAATTGTTACCTGATATAAAGTTGGACGTTATTCACGGTCAAATGAAACCGCAGGATATCGAAAAGGTTATGTGGCGCTTTTTGAACGGACAAATCGACGTTCTTATAGCAACTACCATAATCGAGTCAGGAATAGACATTCCTACCGTTAATACCATGATAATAGAAGATGCTCAGAATTTCGGACTTTCACAGCTTCATCAGTTAAGAGGAAGAATCGGCAGAGATAAGCAAAAAGCTTACTGTTATTTGCTGTATAAAGCGCAGGATATGAACGATGATGCAATAAAAAGATTGGAAGCGATGAAAAATTTCAGCGAGCTCGGTTCCGGTTATAAAATAGCTTTAAAAGATTTGGAGATAAGAGGTGCCGGCGGAATTTTGAGTTCCAAACAGCACGGTTTTGTCAGAGATATAGGTTACGAAATGTTTTCGCGTCTTTTGGAAGAGGAAGGTCAAAAAGCAAGAGGAGTTCAGCCTAAGCAGGAAAGAAAACATAATGTTGAAGTCGATTTATATATAGATGCTTATATACCTCAAGATTATATTGAGGACGAAGATATAAGAATATTGTTTTATAGAAAAATATCTAACATATATGTTCAAAAAGATATTGATGAAATAAGAAACGAACTTTTGGACAGGTTCGGTAAAATACCGAAAAATGTAGAAAATTTGTTCAAAATAGCTCAAATTAAAATAAATGCATCAAAGATTTGTGTTGAAAGAATTTCTGAAGATAAAAAATATTGCTATATTTATTTCAGGAAAGATACGAATTTTGACAAAATAGATTCCGTAAAATTTATAACGGACTATGGTTCTTTAGTAGAATTTAACAGAACAAACAGTTTCTGTTTTAAATTGCTAAAAAGTAAAATATATTCCGATTTCATTGATTATATAATACAATTCTTAAAAGAATTTAAAAAATATATGAAATAAAAATTTGTCCGCAGTATACTTAATTCATAATTGCTAATTTCTAATTACTAATTGTAGTTGGTTGTGTTTAGGTTGTTGACAAATTAGCCAAAAACATATAAAATTTTATACTAACTTATTTTTAAGTTAGGCAAGTATTTTTATTTAAGGAGAAATGTAAATGAGTGTGAGGATTCGTCTACAGAGAATAGGAAGACCTAAAAGAGCTTACTATAGAGTAGTCGCTATTGACCAAAGAGCGAAAAGAAACGGTAAACCTATTGAAATTTTGGGACAGTACGACCCTTTGTTACAAGACAACAAGTTATCTTTAAAACAGGAAAGAGTTGATTATTGGTTAAAAACGGGTGCAAAACCTTCGGATACGGTTGCCGATTTGTTAAAAAAACAACAGGCTGCGCCGGCTGAGGAAAATAAGTAATCGGTATTTAAAAAATTTATTTTGGAGATAAAAAATGAAAGATTTGATTTTGTATATAGCAAAAGCGTTGGTAGATAATCCGGACCAGGTTGAAGTAAACGAAGTAGTAGGCGAAAAATCTACAATATTGGAACTTAAAGTTGCCGCAGGCGACAGAGGCAAAATTATCGGTAAAGAAGGAAGAATAATAAAAGCTATCAGAATAATTTTGAACTCCGCATCGGCAAAACTTGACAAGAGAACGACGTTGGAGATAGTAGAATAAGTAAATGGGAAGTATTGACAAAACCGCTGCGCAAAAGTGGAAAGTAAACGATATTTTAGGTTTTGAAGTGTACGACCAGGACGGAAATAAGTTAGGATTGCTGGCCGGAGTACTTGCGACGGGCAACAATGACGTTTGGACGATAAAATCGGAAAATGAAGAAATTTTAATTCCGGCTTTAAAAAGTATAGTTACTAAAGTAAGCGTTTCAAGAAAAAAGATTTTCGTATCTTTGCCCGACGGTTACGTTGACATTTACGGAACAAAAGTTAAATTGGAAGATGCCGTTGCGGCGGAAGAATTTTCCGGTTATATAGTTTATGAAGATTGATATTTTAACGATATTTCCGCAGATGTTCGACGGTCCTTTAACGTGCAGTTTGTTGGCTAAAGCAAGAGAAAAAAAAATAATAGACGTAAATTGTACTGATATAAGGTCTTTTACAAAAGATAAACATAAAAAAGTCGACGACAGACCTTTCGGCGGCGGTCCCGGGATGCTTATGCAGGCGGAACCTATATGGTTGTCGCTTAAAAGTGTCGGCGTCAGAAAAAAAAATTGTTTATATAAAAATCCTTACAAAAAGCCTTACGTTATTTATATGAGTCCGCAAGGAAACGTTTTAAATACGCAAAAGGTAAAAACTCTTTCAAAATACGAACACTTGGTTTTGTTGTGCGGTCATTATGAAGGAGTTGATGAAAGGGTTATGACGTGGGTTGACGAAGAAATTTCTATCGGAGATTACGTTTTGACCGGCGGGGAAATTCCTGCAATGGTTTTAATAGATTCCGTTGCAAGGATGTTGCCCGGAGTCGTTCAAGACAAAAATTCCGTGGAGCGGGATTCTTTTTATGACGGGATGCTTGATTATCCTCAATATACAAGACCTGCAAAATTTAAAAATATGAAGGTTCCCGATGTTTTGTTATCGGGTAACCATTTGGAAATAGAAAAATGGCGAAAACGGCAGTCTTACGAAAGAACGAAAGAAAGAAGACCTGACCTGTTAAAGTTAAAAAAGTAATTAAGTTAAAGGAGTAGTAAAATGTCACTTATAGACCAAATAGAAGCAGCACAAAAAAAAGACGTTAAAGTTCAATTCAAGTCCGGAGATACGGTAAAGGTTTTCTTTAAAGTCGTTGAAGGCGGAAACGAAAGAATACAGGCTTTTGAAGGCGTTGTTATACAAAGAAAAGGTACCGGTTTAACTGAAACTTTCACCGTAAGAAAGATATCTTTCGGAGTAGGCGTAGAAAGAATATTCCCTATCCACTCTCCCAGAATCGATAAAATAGAAGTTGTAAGAAGAGGTAAAGTAAGAAGAGCGAAACTTTACTATTTAAGAGATTTGTCCGGTAAAGCTGCAAGAATTTCCGAAATTCAAAACAAACAACAGCAGGCGGCTGCGGAAACATCGGCAAATTAGTTTGCAATAAAACAAATAAGGAAAAAGAAAATTTTTCTTTTTGATAAAGTTTTTTACGATAAAGGACTCGGTTTTGTCTCGGGAATTGACGAGGCGGGACGGGGTCCTTTGGCAGGTCCGGTGGTAGCTGCGGCAGTTATCCTTCCGAAAGATATATTCATAGACGGAGTAAACGATTCAAAAAAGTTAACCGAGAAAAAGAGAAATATTCTCTTCGAAGAAATAAAACAAAAAGCCCTCTCTTACGCTATAGGTATCGTCGACAACAAAATAATAGATGAGATAAACATATTGCAGGCGACGTTTCTTGCAATGACAAAAGCTTTGGAACAACTGCCGGTAAAACCGGATTTGGTTCTTGTCGACGGTAACCGCACAATACCGAATATGACAATTAAACAGCAGGCAATAGTTTCAGGTGATGCTAAAAGTGCCTGTATAGCGTGCGCATCGATACTTGCAAAAGTTACAAGAGATAATATGATGTACGAATATGCAAAACTCTATCCGCAGTACAATTTTGAAAAGCATAAAGGTTACGGCACAAAAACTCATCTTGAAGCGATAAAAAAGTACGGAGCCTGCCCGATACACAGAACGACTTTTGCTCCGCTGAACTCAAAGCAACTTGAGTTGCTTTGATAGAAGATTTGAGGTATATAGGTATAGAATTTTTGTCATCCCGCACTTGATGCGGGATCTCGTAGTTAAAAGTAGTTGCCGTTCAAACTATAAGCCATAAACTGTAAGCTATTAAAAGGAATAAAAATGAAAGAATCGGCTGTCGATATCGGTAAAAAATACGAACAAGCAGCGGCGGATTATCTTAAAAATTTAAAATATAAAATTTTGGAACAAAATTTTAAACTGTTGCCTGTCGGAGAAATAGATATTATCGCTAAAGATAAAAACACAATTGTTTTTATTGAAGTAAAATACAGAAAAAATAAAGATTTCGGTGCACCTTTTGAGTTTGTAACAAAAACAAAACAGCAAAAAATCATAAAAACCGCATTGTGTTATATAAAGAAAAATAAAATAAAATCCGATATAAGATTTGATATAATTTCAATATGCGGAAAAGAAACGGAACATATCAAAAACGCATTTTCTTCCGGTAATTATTATATATAAAAGATATAAAGATTTTATTTGTTTAAAATAAGTTTTGCCGTATTTGCGACGTATTCTGCGGCTTTAGGTAATGCCGTTTCGTCCAAATCAAAATTTTCATGGTGCCATGGATAAGACGTTTTTTCGTTGCAGGAAGTGCCTACATAAATAAAAGCGCCCTTAACTTCTTTTAAATATTCGGCAAAATCTTCGCCACCCATGGAAGGATTTTTTAACAACTCTATATTTTTGTTCCCGTAACATTGTTTTGCGCTTTCAAGACATAAATCCACTACGGAATCGGTGTTGATAAGAGGAGTGTTTAAAGACTGATAGTCGATAGTATATGTCATTGAATAATTTTTGCATATTCCGTCAAGTCTTTTAACTATTTCTTTTTTTACGAGTTCTCTTGTTTTTACGTTTAACGTTCTGACGGTTCCTGTCAACGTAACTTTGTCGCAGATAATGTTATACTGTTGTCCGCCTTCAATTTTGCCGACGGTAATAACTGCAGGTTCCAACGGATTCAAAATTCTTGAAACTATCGTTTGTAACGATATTATAAATTCGCTTGCGGCAACTATTGAATCTTTTGACAAGTGCGGATATGCACCGTGTCCGAGTAGCCCTTTTATCTCTATAACGAATTTATCAACTCCTGCCATCATTGCCCCGTACTTTAAACCTACTTTACCGCTTTTTATCCAAGGACTGACGTGCACTCCTAAAATACAGTCAACTTTATTCTTTGATAAAACGCCGTTATCTATCATACTTTTTGCACCTGTTGACGTTTCTTCGTCAAGCTGAAAAGTAAACTGTATTTTACCGGAAAAACTTTCTTTTTGTCGCGCCAAAAGCATTGCGGTACCGAGCATAATCGTAGTGTTGCCGTCGTGCCCGCAAGCGTGCATTACTCCGCTGTTTTTCGATTTATACAACGTATTGTTTTTTTCGGTTATGGGTAAAGCGTCCATGTCGGCTCTTAATGCTAATGTTTTTATTTTTTTTAAAGATTTTTTCGTTCCTTCCAAAATACCTATAACACCCGTTTTGCATAACCTGTAAGTTTTTATATTCTGTTCGTTTAATATTTTTTCAACGAATTTTGCCGTTTCAAATTCCTTTTTGCTCAGTTCCGGTTTTTGATGTATGGTTCTTCTTATATTCTGTAAAGTTTTAAATAAGTTCATGTCTTTCTCCGATAAAAAATACTTCGTTTTTTTTAAGTTGAAGAATCGAACAGTTTAACTAAAAATTGCTTTTGACAATTTTTTTGACTGCTTTATAAATGTTGTCAATTATGTCGCTCGCCGTCATTGAAACTTGCGTTTTTTCTTTACCAGCAAAGTCGCCTGCCAACCCGTGAACGTATACTGCGATTGAAACATTTTGTAACAAATCTTTGTTTTTATTGCAGACAAAAGCCGCAATGATGCCAGTCAAAACGTCGCCGCTGCCGGCAGTTGCCATGCCCGGATTTCCGGTACTATTTATATAAACTTTTTTTCCGTCAGATACGATTGTTTTATGCCCTTTCAATACACAAATTATACCATTATTTTTAGCAAAAGTTTCCGTTATTTTTTTTCTGAATTTTTCGTCGTTCTTGTATTCTATACCGGAAATTCTTTCAAATTCTTTAGGATGAGGGGTAATTATTATTTTCGATTTTGAATTTTTAAACTCTTTTATTACGGTATTTGTTTCGATGCCTTTCAGAGAATTTATTGCATCGGCGTCGATTGTTACGTATATGTCAAAATTTTTTATTATCGTAAAAATAAGGTTGGAAAAAAAATCTTTTTGTTCTTGTCCGATACCGCAGCCGATTGCGACGGAAGCTATTTTTCTTTTTTCGATAAAATCCAATATTTTAATTTTTGCCGATTTTTTTATACGGCCGTTTTTTTCTTCCAAAGGCAAAAGCATAATTTCCGGTTTTACGTTGCCGGAAACTGAAGCGTATGCGGTCTCGGGAAAAGCAAATGTTACAAGTCCGGCGCCAGATGTTATAGCAGCATTGGCGCACAAAACACCGGCTCCGGGCATATTGTATGAACTTGCAATAACCAAAATATGTCCGAAATCGTTTTTATAACTGTTTTTGTCTCTTTTAAATATATTTTTTACAGCTTCGCTTCCAATCATCCAATCTTCAAATCCTCTAATCTTCTATTTTTTTGCTACCGCTACCGCTACAACCGTAGTTTTATTGTGGGAAAAAGATATGTCAATATAAGGAAATTTTTTCCCTTTTATATAAACTTCCG
>JAZNAT010000087.1:0-7401 GCA_045586665.1 Endomicrobiaceae bacterium
CTGACGGTAGAAAAGTCATGTTTAACTTTTTCTATGGTTTTCTTCATAGCCTCTTCGCCCAAAGCCAAAAGTTCTTTCGGTAACATTTTTCCCCCAATTTAAAATTTAAACTAAGATATGACGGTTCCTATATTTTCGCCGTCCAACACCTTTTTCAAATTACCTTTTTTATGAAAATCAAAGACGTAAACGGCAATTTTGTTTTCCATACACAACAAGAAAGCGCTTAAATCCATTATCTTTAAACTTTTATCAATCGCTTCCTTGTAAGATATTTTATCATATTTTTTCGCGTTTGAATCTTTTTTCGGGTCGGCGGAATAAACGCCGTCAACCTGTGTAGCTTTCAATATTATATCGGCTTTTATCTCCGACGCTCTTAATGCGGCGGTGGTATCGGTTGTAAAAAACGGGTTTCCCGTACCGCCTGCAAAAATAACGACATATCCTTTACTTAAATAGTCATCAGCTTTATCTTGCGAAAAAGTTTCGCAAAAATTCGTTACGCCCGACGCAGTCAAAACAACCGATTTTATACCGCTTGTTTTTAAAATTTCGCTTATTGCAACGGCATTAATTACGGTTGCAAGCATCCCCATTTTATCGGCAGATACCCTGTCTATTTCTTTACCGGCTCCACGCCAAAGATTACCGGCGCCGACGACAATAGAGAGTTCAATTTTATCCGATATAACCGTTTTTATTTCATCGGCTATCGATTGAAGACTTTCGCTACATATGCTATTATCGTTACCCGATAAAGTTTCTCCCGATAATTTAAGTAAAACTCTCTTTTTGTTCATCAATTATTCACCGATTTTAAATCTTGCAAACTGTTTTACTGCTATGTCTTTGTTAACTTTAGCAATAACGTTCTTTATCGTCTCTTTTTCTTCTCTCATGTAAGGCTGCTCCATCAAACATATCTGAGAATAAAATTTGTTCAATTTTCCGAGAACGATTTTCTCTATTATATTAGCGGGTTTTCCTTCTTCCTGAAGTTGTTTTACGTAAATTTCTTTTTCTTTTTCAACTTCTTCTGCAGGAACTTGGTCTCTTGTTATATAAGAAGGGTTAACGGCAGCTATCTGCATTGCAATTTCTTTTTCCAAATTTTTAAAATCCTCGCTTGCTATAACTTCGGCAGGAGCTTCAAAGTTTACCAAAACACCTAAAGAATTGTTCATATGAATATATGAAGCAACTTCGCCGGTCGTCGTAAATTTTGCCGTTCTTTTCAAAACTATATTTTCGCCTATTGTTCCGATAGCTTCCTTTATGACGTCTTGAACGGTTCTCGTATCGTCAAATTTTTGCTCGGAAATATTTTCACATGAAGATGCTTTTGCAACGAAATCCGCAAGGCTTTCAGCCAACGCTTTAAATTTGTCCGTTCTTGCAACAAAATCGGTTTCGCAGTTAAGTTCTACAAGAACGCCCTGTTTTTTATCGTCGCTGATTTTAGCTACAACTACGCCTTGTTTTGCGGATCTGTCAGCTCTTTTAACCGCCGATGCGATACCTTTTTCTCTTAAAATTTTTACGGCCTCTTCTATATTGTTGTTTGCTTCTTTAAGGGCGTTGTTACAATCTTTAATTCCTGCGCCCGTCATTTCTCTAAGTTTTGTTATAAGTTCAATTGACATAATTATTCTCCCTTAACTTCTTCTTTTTTTTCTTCGGTTACGTCGGCAGATTCTTGAGCTTTTTCTTCTTTCTGCTCTTCAACGGCTTGAGCCTGTTCGGTTGCACCGTCTGACTGTTTGTTTTCTATGCCTTTACCTTCAAGAATTGCATCGGCAATAACGGAACAGAAAAGTTTTACGGCTCTTATAGCATCATCGTTTCCCGGTATCGGATGGTCAATCAAGTCAGGGTCGCAGTTCGTATCGCAGATTGCCACAACGGGAATATTCAACTTTCTTGCTTCTGCCAAAGCCGTAGCTTCTTCAACAGGATCTATAATGAACATAACTTCGGGAAGTTTGTTCATTTGTTTTAATCCTTCAAGAGATTTTTCAAGTTTAACTCTTTCTTTTTCTTTTTGAGACTGCTCTTTTTTTGAAAGAACCTGAAATATTCCGTTTTCTTTCATAGCTTCAAGTTCTTTTAATCTTGCTATGGATTTTTTTAAAGTTTCAAAATTTGTAAGCGTTCCGCCAAGCCATCTTTGACATACGAAAAACGCTCCGCATCTTAACGCTTCTTCTTTGATAGGTCCTTGAGCCTGTTTTTTCGTTCCTACGAAAAGAATATCTTTACCTTCGGCGGCATAATCTCTTACTACTTTATAAACTTTTTTAAGTTCTTTTAAAGTTTTTTGAAGGTCGATAATGTGAATTTTGTTTCTGCTGCCGAAAATGAATTTTGACATTTTCGGGTTCCATCTTCTTGTTTGATGTCCGAAATGAACACCTGATTCCAACAACGACTTCATTGTTACATTTGCCATTTTTGCTGCTCTCCTTTAGTTTTTTTTCATCTTATTAAGATGACCTCCACAAACTTCAAAATTCAAACCCTTATTACAGGGACTTTTGAACAATTCGTTTGTGTGTGTATTTAAGCCTTTACGGCTAAATTTAAAAGATTGTATCAAAAATATCATATTTTTTCAATACGTTTGACGGCTTTGTTTTGCGTTAAATTTACGCATAAAGTTTTTACTTGTTTTCTTAATACGGGATGAACGAACGCCGGCGAAATTTCTTTTAACGGAACCAAAACAAAAGCTCTGTTTGAAATTTCTTTGTGCGGAACGGTTAAATTTTTTGTTTTAACAACTTTTTTACCGTAAAACAAAATATCTATATCTATTACTCTGGGGCCCCAATGGTAAGTTTCCGCCCTGCCGAGCTCTTTTTCAATTTGTTTTAACTTCTTTAAAAGTTCATCGGGCAAAAGCTCCGTTTTAAATTTACCTGCAACATTATAAAAATTTCTTTGTTTTGGACCTACGGCTTCGGTTTCGTATAAAGAAGATATTTTTATTTCTGCTATTTTATTTTTATCCAAAACCGACAGAGCTTTTTCAATATTTTTTTTTCTGTTGCCGATATTGGAACCGAACGATAAATATATTATTGTCATAAATTTATTTTACAACTTTTTAATTTTTATATAAAGTTTACAAGAAAACATTTACTTTTTTATTGATTTGGATTATAATATAAAAAGATAGTAAGCGGCGATATTTACATCATCCTAAAAAAAGGGTGATTTTTTATGATTAATAACAAACAAGGTTTTACCGTCCTTGAAATTCTTATTACAACCGTAATTGTTGCAATTCTTACGACCGCGATAGTATACGTATACGAAATATACGTTGAACAAGCCTACGCTTCCGAAATCATACCGATGGTTAAAGCCATACAGGACGCACAACACAATTATTATGCCGAACACGGCAAATGGGCAGAGAGCATATTTGATTTGGACTTACAAATAGAAGGCAAAAAAGAATATAATTTTTACCCTTTAACAAGCAACACCGGATTTAGAGGCAACGGACACGGAATTTCCACGAAATATTTCGTATATGGAACTTATGTTTTTGAAGAAAGAGACAAAGATACCGGAGAATTGAAATATGAACCTCAGATACATGTTTACAGATATACCAGAAGATTTTCAAACGGAATACTCGACTACATGTATCATTACGGAGTTTCTCTATATAATATTGAATACCCTAAAATGCATTACAGAAGTGCAAGATTTACTGCCGGCAGAGTGAAAAATTATGTTTTTAAAAGAACATTAAAATCGCTTATAGGCAACTGGCACAGCCACATGGACGATATCGTTTAATTAAAAACACCAAATTTTTACATTCTATTAAATTCTTTGAAATTCATTTTTATTTATTAACTTTAAAATTTCATTTTTTCTTTTCTGCGTATAAAAATTATGGTTTATATTTGAAAGTTCATTACAAATTAAGCTGTTTAACTCGTAATTATTTTTAGACGAATATTTTATCCCCTCAATTCTTTTTTGATGAAAAACTTTATTTTTTGTTGTTTTGTCTTTTTTAAAAATAACGTTACGGTTTTCTTTTTCCAGTCTTTCAAAAAAACGCTGTGGATTATTTTCTTTTGGCAAAATTAAAAAATTTTTTAACTTTTGACAAATTTTGTTTGTTCCTGAAATAATTTCGTTATTAATATATGCACTGCGGATTAATATGGAAAGAAAATATTTTCCGCAAGATAAACAAACGTCCATCCCGCCCATCGTAGTTTTTGCACATTTTATATTGTTCGATTTATTATTGAACCTGTGAAAATATAATCCTGCAAAATTATTTTTTTGCAAACCGTTTTTATGTATCATACCGCAGTCAAAAATTCCCTCGTTAAAATAATAAATTTCCGTTTCTATCGGAACGATTTTTATCCAAGAAACATTCAAAAAATATCCGTTTAAAAACATATCGTTTATTTTTTGAAGTTTTGATACTATTTCGTCGAAAGAAGAAAGTTTTATTAATTTATTTATTTCTTTTTTTAAGTTTTCCATTTTTATTTTAATTCCGACGCATTATAAAAACATCGCCAAAACAAACTTTACCTTTGCAGCTTTAATTTTACAAAAAATTCAAATTTTATAAAATTTCAAATTTTTTTCACTTAAATTTGTTTATTTTTTTACAAATAAAAGTTATAATATAAATAGATATAAGTTGCGATTTTTTCATCATCCTAAAAAAAGGATGATTTTTTATGATTAAAAAAAATCAAAACGGTTTTACCCTCGTTGAACTTATTATTACAATCGTAATAGTTTCCATCCTTTCACTTTTGGCGGTTTATGCATACGAAGTATATGTTGAAGAAGCTAAAGCTACGGAAATATATACAAATGTCGATGCTATTAACACCGCCCAAAATATTTTTTACCTTGAAAACGGTCGTTATGCCAGTCGTCTGTCGGATTTATCCGATACGGAAAGCATAGGATATTATTTTACACTGCCGGGTAATACTGGTCACAGAGTTACAAAAGATTTTATATATTCTGTTAGCACGGATGCGAACGGAACATTTTTTAAAATACACGTTGGTAAACTAGCCGAGCCAATGAAACCTCCCACTAGCGCTCCCATTCCTCCAGGAGTTTCAGGGGGTTATGCAACCGGATATAAGCCAAGGTATTCAATTGAATTTCAACGGAAAAAAGGCGAACAAAATTTATCTTATTTAACCCACCGTACTTTTCCAATAGCCAGTTTCGCCGAAAAAATGGCTGTAGGAAGGATAATAAAAAAAGTTACAGGCGAAACGATTTCCACAATTTGAACCGAAATTTGATTGTTGTTTAATTACCTTTTCAGTTTGAAAGTACAATAAAATTTTTATAGAGGGGACAATTTTATGTTAAAAAAACGTTCAGGTTTTACAGTCATTGAAATTCTTGTTACGACGGCAATAGTCGCTATTCTTTCCATCGTAGCGGTATACGCTTATATAGATATTATTGAGGAAGGAAAAGCTTCAGAACTTATACCTATACTCGGAGAAATACGCAACGCGACATTGGATTATTATGATGAGCACGGAGACTGGCCACGAAAAATTGCCGATCTATCTCTGAATATAGGCGGTGCAAGATATGTGTTGCCTTTTGTAGGTTCTTTTCCCACTCATGATGATGTACAAGATTATATTTTTACGGAAAATTTTGCATACGGAATTTATGTATATGACAAGAAAAATTTTTATGAACCTCACATATACGTTGTAAGGCGTAAACCGGGGGCTCATTATTATAATTTATCTTTTAGAATAAATGAATTAGGCCAACTTAAATGGATTCAAACTTCTTATTTTTGGACGGAACAAGACGGAATATCTACTAAATTTGACGTTATGATAAAAGCAAGAGTAATGTTTAAAATGATGAAAAGACTTACGGGAAATAATAGACCGGAATGGGAAAACGAATTGCACGAAAACGCTTAAATTAATTTATAAGGTTTATTTTTTTATGATTAAAAAAAATCAAAATGGTTTTACTCTCGTAGAACTTATGATTACAACCGTAATCGTTTCAATTTTAATTATAGTCGCAATTCAAGGTTTTGCATTGTATATAGAAGAGTCAAGAATTTCGGAAGTTATACCGGTAGTTACCGCCATAAGAGACGCACAGCTTACTTACCACGCCGAACACGGTCACTGGGCTGACGGAATAGAAGAACTGGACTTGCGTTTGGAAGGAGAACCGAAAACGCTTAACTTGGGAGATGGAGCGACGCGAAACTATATATGTACAAAAAATTTTGCATACGCAACGTGGGAACAAAAAACCGTGCGCAGCCCTTATATAAAATTTTACAGAACAGGAATGCATTCCGCTACTACCGGCACATTTTATTCCGGAACGGTCAGATTGGACTATCAAAAAAAACTTGCTTGGCAGGGACACAGTTGGTTTCACGGAACGGACTCTTGGAGTAACAGAACAAAAAAAGTAGCATTTGTTAAATTAATAAAAAAACTTACCGGTAGAGACATAAGTGAAATATTGAATTGAAAATCAAAAATATTCTTACTTAAATTTTACATAAATTTGTTTGTTTTTTTACAAATTAAAGCTATAATATATACAGATATCGGTTGCGATTTTTTCATCATCCTACAAAAAGGGTGATTTTTTTATGATTAAAAAAAATCAAAACGGTTTTACTCTCATTGAACTTATCATTACAATCGTAATAGTTTCAATACTTTCGCTCATCATAGTTTATGCATACGAAGTATATGTTGAAGAAGCAAAAGTTACGGAAATATATACAAATGTCAATGCTATTCACACCGCACAAAACCTATATTTTATGGAGAAAGGTCGTTATGCCAATAGTTTGTCGTATTTACCTATTGTAGAAGATATAGGATATTATTCCGTAACGTTGCATAATGATACGAGATCTACAAAAGATTTTCTATATAAAACATGGACGGATGCATCCGGAACGCTTTTTATAGAAGTTGAAAAACCGATTGGAACCCTATCCCCTGCCCCTGTTGGAGTTTCTGCATACGGTATTGCCTATGTGATAAGGTATAAAATTGTTTTTCAACAGAAAAAAGGTGAACGGAATTTGTCCCATTTTAGCCATTCAACTTGGCAAAAAGCTACTCCCGCCGAAAAAAAAGTTGTAGGAAGGATAGTAAAAAGAATTACCGGCGAAACGATTTCCACACTTTAAGCAAAAATACGACTATTGTTTTGTTATAACCGATATGATTTTTAAAATTTTTCAGTTTAAATGCATAATAAAAAACTTATAAACTTATTTACTTTTTTATAAAATCAGATTATAATATTTTTAGATTATAAGTTGCGATTTTTTCATCATCCTACAAAAAGGGTGATTTTTTTATGATTAAAAAA
>JAZNAT010000088.1:0-1504 GCA_045586665.1 Endomicrobiaceae bacterium
GGCCACTTTGTCTTCCTAAGACCGCTTGGCCTCCGACTTGAAAAAACAAAAAATAACAATTTTATAGACAGACAGACAGACAGACAGACAGACAGACAGACAGATACTCTTTCGTTAAAGGCGTATAGCTTTTTTGCAGTAACAAAACTTAATATAGCAAAAATTTTAAAAAGGCGGACAGGTTATTAAATTAACCTGCCCGTCTTTTTTTTGTTGAATAGTTGAAAGGGTTAGCGGTTGAAAAGTTGAATAGTTGAAGAGTTGAATAGTTTAAAGTATTTTTTGCTTTGCAAAAAATCTAATTATTTATCAAAAATTCACTTCGTGAATTTTTACAACAAACTTTTCAACTATTAAACTATTAAACTTTTAAACAAAAAATGCGTCGGCATTTTTTAATAAAAAAAGGAGGCAGTAAATGAAAAGATGTTTGTTTGCAGTATTGTTAGCGGCATCACTTGCAGTACCTGTGTTTGCGTCGGAAAAAGGAAAAAGCGAGCTTAATTTGAAATTGGGAATAATTCCGTCGCCCGATTTAACGGCGCAAGGAAACGATATTGTTTCCGCTGTGTCGGGTGTTGCATTGGAAGGAAGTTCTATCGACACGCATTCTCTTAACAACGGGATAGGTGCAAGCGGTAAAACGGGGTTTGTTGCAGGTCTTGATTATTTTTATTATTTGCAAAACAATTCGGGTGTAGGTTTAGGTTTAAACAGAGCTTTTCCTGTTGAATATGTAAACGGCGATATTGCCAAAATAGATTCCACAAACATATATTTAACTGCAAAACGGAAAGTAAAAGTTGAAAGTTTTTTGGATGCAATTTATTTTGTAGGCAGGTTAGGTTACGGAATAAATAATGCGGATTCTTCGCTCGGTATGCCTTCCGGAGCGATAGACGTTTCTATAGATAACGGTTTATATTGGGCTTTGGGTATAGGTTTTGAAAAAGACTCTATATTGTTGGAATTCGTATATTCGGTAAACTATTCGAAACTTAATGTTGACATAGATACGGGCGGCGATAAAATAAGTGCATCTTCGGATATAACGGTATCGGCAATAGGTATAAACGTAGGTTATAAATTTGAGTTGTAATAGCGGCAACATATAAAAATATATAAGGAGATAAAAATGAAAAAAAGTTTAATTGCCATATTTTTAGTAACGGTTATGACGTTGCCGTTATTTTCGGCGGATAAAGGCACAAAAGAAATAAATATAAAAGCGGGATTAAATATCAACCCGTCGGCGACGGTCGATATTGACGGAATAGTTTCGGGAATTGACGCAGAACTGCCTTTTTCGTTGGACGGCGGTGCAGTTTTAGACGGTAATATGCAGTACAGGTTAGGTGCGGAAGGATACTATTTTGTAAAAGACGGTTTAGGAGTAGGTTTAGGCGTTGAAAGGGCGTTTCCTACCGGATATATAAACGAAATTTTGGCAAGGGCGGATTCCGTAAACATTTATGCCGCAGTAAAACAGGAAATTAAAATTTCC
>JAZNAT010000089.1:0-2557 GCA_045586665.1 Endomicrobiaceae bacterium
AAGAACTGGACAATAGAGCCGAACATAATGTTGATGTATGGAAGTGTAAACAGACAGGGATATACGACTAAACAGGGAGCAAAAATAAAAGGAGAAAGTGACAATAACATAATAGTAGCCCCGCAAGGAAAAGCGAAACTTGATTTGGACAAAGGTTTAAAACCTTATGCTTTGTTGGGATATGTATTAAATGCGGGCGACAAAATAAAAGCCGAAGCGGACGGATTGGATAGTGAAGCAGATAAAGCGGACGGTTATGTAGAATACGGAATAGGATTAAATAAAGAGTTTATAAACACACCGTGGAGCTGTTATGTTCAGGTAACGGGAAAAGGGGGAGACAGAACAGGTTTTGATGGCAGTTTCGGCGTGAAATACAATTTTTAATATAGTGAGAATGCTATAAGGAAAGATTTTTTACTTTTTTCGGTGCTGGGAATTGAATCCCTGCCGGAACTATTCACTCATAAGCAGTTCCCGAGGCACTTTCAAAAAGAAAAAATCTTTCCTTTTATGTCATTGCCGAGTGTTGTTATCGGCAATCTCTTCGTTAGTTTTTGATTTTCCAATTCCTCCGTTGACAAAATAGCGTTGAGAGGCAACTTCGGAATTGAAAATCAAAAACATAAACGTTCTTATCGTCATTGCTGTTTTTCTTTTTGTCATTGCCGAGTTCCGTAGTCGGCAATCTCGCAGTAAGTTCTTTTAAAATTTCTCATTTTCCGGCACTAAAGCCATTGACTTGAAATTTTTAAAGCCGTGCTCCAACTTGAATTTTCCTAACATCAAAAGGAAAACGGAAAATTCTACAAACAGTGTCGCACTAAAAAACTGATATGAGTTATAGTTTTTTACTCTAAAAATTTCTGCACTCATAGACGGCTTTAACTGTGTCTTGAAAATGAAAATTTTAAAAGTTTTGTCGCTGTGTCATTCCCGAAGGTTGTAATCGGGAATCTCGTTGTTGGTTGTTAGTTTTTGCTTTTCCAATTCCTCCGTTGACAAATTAGTGTTAGACGCAACTGCGGAATTGAAAATTAAAAACATAAACGGTGTTTGCCTAAATAAAAAGTTGAAAAAAAACTGTTTTGTTATAGAACGTATACAACAACTTAATAACGCTAAAAGAACAAAGGTACTTAAGGATAAAAATCTTTAAGCACCTTTTAATAAACAATGAAAATCAAAATCGTCAAAAAAATGTTGGTTTATAATGAAAAGTTACGTAAAATAATGTAATATTTTTGTAAAAAGTTGTGTAAAAAAGTGTAAAAATCATTGAAAAAGTCCTGTAAAAAATGTAAAATAAATATATAAAATCGGCAATGGAAACTTAATTTATGAAAAGATATGCAATAAAACAATTAATAAAATGGAAAAACAATGCACATAAAAAACCTTTAATTATTGAGGGTGCAAGACAAGTCGGTAAAACTTGGCTTATGAAAGAGTTTGGAAAAACTCAATATAAACAAGTTGTATATATAAATTTTGAAAATGATTTAAAAATGAGAAATTTATTTGATATGGATATTGTCCCTAAAAGAATTATACAGGATATAGGGCTTAATGCTAATTTAACAATAAATCCTAAAGATACACTTATTATTTTTGATGAAATACAAGAATGTCCGAGAGCTTTAACATCTTTAAAATATTTTAATGAAGATGCTCCTGAATATTCTATAATTGCTGCCGGTTCAATGCTTGGGGTAACTTTACATAAAGGAACCTCTTTTCCCGTAGGGAAAGTAGAGTTTATGACATTGTATCCTATGTCTTTTACAGAATTTATAGAGGCTATAGGAGAAGAAAGATTTATTCCTTTTATGGAAAAATCGGACTTTAAAACATTGTCAATTTTTAAAGATGAAATTATAAGATTATTAAAACATTATTTTTATATAGGCGGTATGCCGGAAGTAGTTCAGGATTTTGTTATCAATAAAGACTTTATTAGAGTAAGAGATATACAAAATAAAATTTTGAAATCTTATGAAATGGATTTTTCAAAACATATACATTCCAACTTGGTTGAGAAAATAAAATTGTTATGGAATTCCGTTCCGGCACAACTTTCAAAAGAAAATAAAAAATTTATTTACGGTGCGGTAAAAAAAGGTGCAAGAGCAAAAGATTTTGAACTTGCAATTGCTTGGCTTAGAGATTGCGGATTAATTTATCAAGTTCACAGACTAACTAAACCGGAATATCCTTTAAAATTTTATGAAGATTTTTCGGCATTTAAAATATTTATTTTAGATATCGGTCTGTTTTGTAATCTCAGTAGTGTTGCATCAAGTTTGTTGATAGAAAACAATATATTTGACGAATTCAAAGGAGCTTTGTCCGAACAATATGTTTTGCAACAACTTAAAATAAAAAGGAAAAGTATTTTTTATTGGTCAACGGATACAAGTAGAAGTGAAATTGATTTTATGATACAGTACGAAGACAATGCCGTGCCTATAGAAGTAAAATCGACAATAAATTTGCAGGCAAAAAGTTTAAAATTTTTTAGAGAAAAATTTAAACCGAAAATATCCGTTAGAACTTC
>JAZNAT010000090.1:0-2393 GCA_045586665.1 Endomicrobiaceae bacterium
ATAAAAAAGAAGCTTTTGAAATAATTTATAAATTGCTTTCGTTAAATTCTTATAATTATGAACCTAATTTAATTTTAGGTTATCTTTATTATATGGAAAATAAATTTGATTTAGCTGAAAAATTTTTTGATATAACAAAAGCACTTGAACCTAACAGCAAAATTGATGTAAAATATTTAAATTCAATATCAATGAAAGAACAAAAATTATGAAACCTAAAATAGCAATTATAGATTACGGAATGGGAAACTTAAGAAGTGTATCGAAAGCCGTTGAACTTTGCGGCGGAGATGTCGACATTATTTCCGATGCCGATTGCATAAAAAATTATAACTCAATAATATTACCCGGAGTAGGCGCTTTTGAACCTGCAATAAAAATACTTAAACAAAATGGAATTGATATTGCAATAAAAGAACATATAAGAAATAAAAAAATGTTTTTGGGAATATGTTTGGGATTCCAACTTTTGTTTTCCGAAAGTTATGAAGACGGATTACATAAAGGTTTAAATATAATTGAAGGAACGGTAGAAAAGTTTGTTCCTAAACAACACGAAAAATTAATAATTCCGCATATGGGTTGGAATAAAATTTATATTTCTAAAACAAATCAAACTGCAAAAGAAATGTATAATAATATAAAAGATGAAAGTTTTGTATATTTTGTTCATTCCTACTATTGTAAACCGACAAACAAAGAATATATCGCAACAACGACTAACCATTCGATAGATTTTTGTTCTTCAATAGCAAAAGAAAACGTTTGGGGATGCCAATTTCATCCGGAAAAAAGTTCTGAAATAGGGTTACGCTTATTAAAAAATTTTGTTTCCAAATGCGAGGTTTTACATGGTAGCAATTAGAGTTATTCCTTGTTTAGATGTTAATGCCGGACGAGTTGTTAAAGGAACAAATTTTGTAGATTTGAGAGATGCGGGCGACCCTGTGGAAATAGCTAAAAGATACAATGTAGAAGGTGCGGACGAAGTTGTGTTTTTGGATATTACCGCTTCTTCCGATAAAAGAGCCATAACTTTAGATGTTGTTAAAAAAACGGCTGAACAAGTTTTTATTCCTCTCACGGTCGGTGGCGGAATAAGAACTGTTGATGATATGAGAACACTTTTAAAAGCAGGTGCAGATAAAATATCAATAAATACAGCTGCGGTATTAAATCCGCAACTAATACATGACGGCAGCAGGAAATTCGGTAATCAATGTATAGTTGTAGCAATTGATGCAAAAAAAGAAAATGATAGCTGGAAAGTATATACTCATGGCGGAAGGACAAGAACAGATTTAGATGTTATTAAATGGGCACAAAAATGTGTAGAGCTCGGTGCCGGAGAAATTCTTCTTACAAGTATGGATAAAGACGGAACAAAGGACGGCTACGATTTGGAACTAATGGAACAAGTAACTAAAGTTGTTGATGTTCCCGTAATTGCGTCCGGCGGAGCAGGTAATAAAGAACATTTCGTTGATGTATGCAAAAAAGGTGCATCTGCCGTTCTTGCAGCATCACTTTTTCATTTTAAACAATTGGAAATTTCCGATTTAAAGAAATACATGAAACAATCGGGAATTGAAGTAAGATAATTTTATATCAGATAGTTTTATTTAAACCCGCTTTATAGTCTTGCCCGTTAAACAATAATCTTTTAGATATAGGATGTTTTCCTTTTTTATAAGAATACATACTACTTCTGCTTTTTTCTTATCTTCTTCTTTTACTTTCCATGATTCCATCAAAAATTGTTTTGAAATTTTTACCGAAAACTATAAATCATAAAGTATAAAGCGGAAAGATTTTTCTTTACATTTTTTATTAATCAAAAATTGTCGTTCTGCCGTTGCTAATAATAAAATCTTTTAATTCTCCAATCTTCCAAGAAAAAATTGCCTTGCATTTTTTTCTTATGTATAATATTAAGATAAATTATCATTTTTTAGGAGCATATATGGAATTAACAAAAAAAGACGTCGATTACGTCGCTTCTCTTGCAAGACTTGAATTCGAAGAGAGCAAAAAGGAAAATTTGGTTAAACAGCTCGGTTCGATTTTAGGTTATATCGACAAGATAAAAGAAGTCGATACTTCGACGATAGAACCGACAAGCCACGGCGGAACAAGCCGAAACGTTTGGAGAGAAGATGTCGCAGTAAAAAGTTCTCAAGAGACGATAGATGCATTGTTTAAAAATGCACCGGAACAAGACGGCGATTTTTTTAAAGTTAAAAAAGTTATGGAGTTGGAAGACTGAAAAAGTGTAAAACACTTTTTAGCTTATAAGCTGATAAGTTTAAAAGCACATTGAACTACTCAACTTCTCAGCTAAGAAATTATAAAGTAATTTCGCTCTCAGCTTATCGGCAAAACATTTAAAAACT
>JAZNAT010000091.1:0-4517 GCA_045586665.1 Endomicrobiaceae bacterium
CTCAAGTATTTTCTTCTCCTACAAAAGGTATAATGCGTTCTGTTCTGCCAAAGTTAACGAAAGAACTTAATGATGAAAAATTTAGTTTTGATGATATTTCTTTCTATAAAAAAATAGAGTATTATGAAATGAAATACGATAACTATAACGAACTAAATAAATATACAAAAAGAAAGATTGCCGCAAACATTTTTTTGTCGGCAATTAATACTAATTACTCAATAGAAAAAAAAATAAAAAAGCAATTAAAGAAAATAAAATTCGATGAAAAAAAGTCGCAATGGGAAACAACGGAGAAACAAATATTGGAAAACACAGATATAAAAAAATTATGCATAGTAATAGAGAACATAAAAAATTTAAACGAATATTTAAAAATAAACGAAGAGGAAATAGTTTTTATAATAGATAAACTAAAGAAAATAGGGACAATAGGTAATATTTTCTATTCTTTTACCGGCTATTATTTTTTACAAGAAATCACTTACCTACTTTATGCTGTTACGACAGAATCTTTTTTAGAACCGAAAAATAATCTTGTACCATCTACTTGCTATTTCTTTTTAGCAATTAATTCAGAATTTCTAAAGTTTGAAACAGAAAAAGATTATAAACAGGCATATATTGAAATCGTGAACAATGCAAGAAGTTCAATGGCAAAAATTTTATTAGAAGAAAACAAAAAACAACCGGTTTCTAAAAAAGATATAGATAGTATAACAAAAAAAGTAAACAAATTCATTATTAGATTATCAAAAAAAAGCAAAGATATTGAAGTTTATCAAATGACACTTGATGCAATAAAAGAACCTCTTGAATACTCGTTTTTTATATAGGAATTTATGATTTTTTGCTAAATGAAAATATATTTAATTTGTAAATTTCTAAAATAGAAAAACAAATTTTTCTAATATATCTAACAATGAAAAATCTATTATCAACACTATTAACAATAATCTTTTTTCAAACTCAAATTTTTGCTTTTTCAATTCCCATTGTTCCACAAATATTTTTTTCAGCCGGACAATACGATAACGATTCGTTTTTGCGGACAGGCTTGCCTGCTGACGCAACCGGAGCAAAAGTAACGTTAAAAGAACAGGGCAAAGAAAAAGAACAGCTTACCAAAGCAACAATCGGTAAAGGGACGATAATCGTCGGAGGGAAGGAACAAACCGAGCAAGACCTATCAGGATTAAACAGAGAAGTTACAAAATCACAACAAATTACCAAAGACCAAATCACCGCCGCCCTTGACGCCGACATTAACGTTGACATAAGATTTATTACAAGTTTAATAGACGTAGCAATAAACTGCTACCCTGTAAAATTAGGATAGGTGGAACAAATTTTGTAACGGATGAAGGAATAGAAACATCAAAGAATGGCGAATGATAAAAAATGTTGCAGATAAAAATTTTAATGATTTTTCGTAATACTTATATTATCTCCAAATATGAAAAATGTACGCTGAAAGAGTAATAAAAAATTAAAAAAACTGAATGCTTATTTTATTTGAATATCAATTTGTTGTTAAAACTTTTTTGTTTTTGCTAAAATATATCGACAAATATTTAAGGATAAAATTGTGGTAAAAAAAAATACCGAAAAAAAAGTTTTAGTAACGAACAAAAAAGCATATCATAATTATCATATTTTGGAACAGTATGAAGCCGGTATAGTGTTATCCGGGTACGAAGTGAAATCGTTAAGACTGCACAATGCAAGTTTGGCGGATTCTTTGGTAAGGTTCAACAACAGCGAAGCTTTTTTGGAAAATGTTTACATTGCTCCGTACTTACAAATATCTTCTCACATACAGAATTATCAGGCAAAAAAGCTAAGAAAACTTCTTTTACATAAACAGGAAATTATAAAAATTTATTCCAAATCGAAAGAAAAAGGTTTGACGGTCGTTCCCTTGGAGATATACGTGTCAAAGTACGGTAAAATAAAAGCGCTTATAGGTCTTGCCAAAGGTAAAACGACTTACGATAAAAAAGAAGATTTGAAAAGAAAAGATATTCAACGTGAACTTGCACGAGAAGGTTTTTAGTATAATCTTATTGAACAAACTATGAACAATATATCAAATTTTATATCGGTGGAAGCTTCTGCAGGCTCAGGTAAAACACACAATTTAACCAAAAGATATATCTCTCTGCTTTTAAATTTTGACCTTTTAAAAAAAGAATCCGTTCCTTTACAAAATATTCTTGCTTTAACTTTTACCAACAAAGCAAGCGTTGAAATGAAAGAAAGAATAATAGAAAGTTTAAAGAAAATTGCTTTAAACTGCGACGTTAAAGATTTGACAAGCGATATAAGTTTGCCGAAAGATAAAATTTCTCAAAACGCGCTTGTTGCAATAAATGCTTTAATACATAATTACGATAAATTTAACGTAAGAACTACCGATAGTTTTATAAACCTCATAATAAAAGCCTGTGCTTTAAAGTTGGGAATATCTCCCAACTATCAAATTTCGGAATCTTACGATGATTATATAGACTATTCAATAGACTCGTTTCTCGATAAAGTGATTCTAACAGGTGAAGATAAGGCGTTGTTAAACGATTTTTTTGAACGCTTTCTCGTTGACGGGAACAATACCTGGAACGTGAAAGGTTTTATATCGACGAAATTTAAAGAGTTTTATAAAAAAGAAATTTCCAAAGATTTGATAGCTGTAGACAAATATAAAGATTATTTAAAAGTTTTGCTTTTGTTTACAGATGATTTTAATAAAAAATGTTTGTCTCTTACAAAAATAAAAGGGTATGACGGACTTGACGGCAGATTTAAAAATGTTTTGGAAAAAATAAAAAACGATAAAAAATATTTGTTTCAACCTGTAAGCAAAATATCGGCATATTTTCAAAAAAACGAACCGCCTTATAAAAAAACTGCCGCACAAAATATTCTGTTAAACGATTTGTTTAACGAAATAAAAGAAACGATGGAAAATTTTTTTGAGTACAGAGCATTCGGATATTATGATACCTACCTAAAAATATTCAACTGTATAATTGACGAATTTGACATACGTTCCCAAAAAGATTCGGTTTTGTTTTTGCAAGACATAAACAGAAAAATATTGAAAGTATTTCAAAATACGTTGATGCCGGAAATATATTACAGATTATCAAATAACTTTAAAGATTTTCTTATGGACGAGTTTCAGGATACTAACAAAGTTCAATGGGAAACGTTAAAAGTTATAGTGCAGGAAAATTTGTCACAGAAAGGTTCTTTTTTTTATGTCGGAGATAAAAAACAAGCAATTTACGGTTTTAGAGGAAGCGATTTTCAAATATTCGATTTGCCTTTGAACGAGTTTAAAAATTATTCTCATACAAAACTCGTTCTTAAAACAAATTACAGAAGTTGTGAAGAGATAGTTAATTTTAACAATTCTGTTTTTTCAGTCGAAAATATTAAAAAGTTTATAAATTTCGTTACGGAAGCGAAAAATATTTTAAACACACAAAAGTACGGTGAGGAACTTGTAAACGTTTTTGAAAATTCCAAACAGGAAATATATGAAAACAGAAAAGGTTCCGGATATGTCGAAATTTCATGTAAAGAATATTTAAAACAGGATAAAGATGATGTTGACGAAAAAATAAAAGATTACGTTTTCGGTTTGATAAGCGATTTGAAAAACAGATTTGATTATAAAGATATAACGATATTGTGCAGACATAACGATGAAGTTGAAAAAATCGGAAAATGGCTTTTGGAAAGGAATATAAATATAGAATCTTTTAAAACTTTAAATATAAAAAATTCAAATGTCGTAAAAGAGCTTTTTTCAATATTGAGTTTTTTGAATAATCCTATGGATGACATTTCTTTTACGGCTTTTATAACCGGGGCAGTCTTTTTAAAGAGGACAGGTTTGGGAAAAAATGAAATTTTTGATTTTCTTTACGAAAATTCGTTTAATAAATCCGGTAAAAACGTATTATACGTAAAATTCAGGGAAAAATATCCTCAAGTTTGGAAGCAATATATAGATGAGTTTTTTAAATCCGTCGGATTTGTAGCCGTTTACGAACTGGCAATTGCAATAATTTCAAAATTTGAAGTGATGGAAAATTTTAAAAAAGACGCTAACGTAATATTGAGATTTTTGGAATTGATAAGCGATTTTGAAACTAAAAAACAGGGACTTCAAAATTTTATAGATTATTTTAAAGATGATGAAAAAAACAGAGAAAATGAAAAGTTTTTTGTGAAAGTTCCTTCAAACAATGCAATAAAAATAATGAGTATTCATAAAGCCAAAGGACTGCAATTTAATGTTGTCATAATGCCTTACTTTTATATAGGTAAAGTGTCGTCGGAAAGTCCTTTTGTCGTTGAAAATACCGATAAAGTTTCTTTTGTTAAAATAGAAAAAGATTTGACTAAATATTCCGATAAATTGAACGATATTTATAATAAAAAATATTTTATAAATTTGTCCGACGAGGTAAATATATTGTATGTTGCAACGACAAGAGCGGTTTATG
>JAZNAT010000092.1:0-9929 GCA_045586665.1 Endomicrobiaceae bacterium
TACTTAAAACTGCAAAAAGAATGTTCATTAAAGATAAAAAACTTACAAACTGAGATTACAAAAACAATGTATAATTTACAACAAAATGTAAATTATACATTGTCAAAATAACAAACCTTTTTAAATTTGTTCGTACAAACTTACCATTTCTATTGCGGTTAATGCAGCGTCGGAACCTTTGTTACCGGCTTTTGTTCCCGCTCTTTCTATTGCCTGCTCAATAGAATCCGTAGTTAAAACTCCGAAAGTGACTGGAATTTTGCTTGATAATCCCACCATGGCAACACCTTTAGAAACTTCGGCAGACACATAATCGAAATGAGGAGTTGCTCCTCTGATAACACAACCTAAACAAATAATTGCATCAAATTTGTTTGAATCGGCAAGTTTTTTTGCCACTGCAGAAATTTCAAATGCACCCGGCACCCACACCGTCGTTATAGCGTCGTCTTCTGTTCCGTGTCTTTTTAAAATGTCTAATGCTCCGGAAATAAGTTTGTTTGTTATAAACTCGTTAAACCTTGATACTACGATTGCAAATTTTTTCCCTTGCGAATTTAACTGCCCGTTTATTGTTTTCATATTTCCTCCTAAAAAATATTTCATTTTTTTTAAAATTTGAGGATTGGAACGAAACTTAAATAAGTTTCAATTTGTGTCCCATTTTTTCTTTTTTAGTTTTTAAATATCTTTTATTTATTTCGTTAGGTTTTATTTCTATCGAGACTCTTTTCGTTATTTTTAAACCGTACCCTTCAAGTCCTATAACTTTTTTAGGATTGTTCGTCATAAGTTTTATGCTCGATATTCCAAGCTCGCACAAAATTTGTGCTCCTATTCCGTAATCTCTTAAGTCGGGCGCAAAACCTAAAGCAACATTTGCTTCAACCGTATCAAGTCCCTGTTCCTGCAGTTTATATGCCTTAAGTTTATTTGCAAGACCTATTCCTCTACCTTCCTGATGCATATATAAAACTACTCCGCATCCTTCCTTTTCTATCATCATTAAAGCGTTTTCAAGCTGCTCGCCGCAATCGCATTTTAAAGAATGAAAAATATCGCCCGTTTCACATGAAGAATGAACTCTTACCAAAACATTTTTTTTACCTTTAACATCACCTTTAATTATTGCAAGATGATTTTCTTTTGTTATTATATCTTCAAACAAAGTCGCTTTAAACTTGCCGAACTTAGTAGGCAAATTTACTGTAACGACTTCTTTTATAAGTTTTTCAGTTTCTCTTCTATACTTAATCAAATCTTGAACGGTAATTATTTTAAGTTTATGTTTCTTTGCAAAAGATAAAAGATCTTTCATTCTTGCCATGGTACCGTCATCTTTCATAATTTCACATATTACGGCGCTGCCGTCAAGACCTGCAAGTAAAGATAAATCTACCGAAGCTTCGGTATGTCCGGCTCTTACCAAAACTCCGCCATCTTTATATCTTAAAGGGAAAATATGCCCGGGATGAACGAAGTCAGAAGCAACTGCTTTTTTATCGGATAAAGCTTTAACCGTTTTTGCTCTGTCATAAGCGGAAATTCCAGTTGTTGTTCCCTTTTTATAATCTACGGATTCGGTAAATGAACAAGAATATTTGTTACTTACAACATTTTTTCTTTCCATTACATCTATTTCCAATCTGTCCAAAGTTTTACCGTTTACCGGAGCACAGATCAAACCTCTTGCATTTTTAGCCATAAAATTAATTATTTGCGGTGTTACTTTTTGTGCGGCACAAACCAAATCACCTTCATTTTCTCTTGAAGGATCATCAACAACAATTACCATTTTCCCGTTTTTTATATCTTTTATTGCCGCTTCAATCGTTGCAAATTCTTTTTTATTTTTCATTTTTATCATTCCTCCACACATCCATACTTCCATATATCATTTGAAAAATAAATTCTTTTCAAATAAATCCGTTTTCTTTCAAAAAATCGAAACTTATATCTTTTTTTCCCGTCGATTTGTTAAACAACTTTTCTACATATTTTGCAAAAACATCAATTTCTATATTTACAATATCTCCGGCTTTTCTCGTATGAAATATCGTTTTGTTAAATGTTTCCGGTATCATTGTAACGGAAAAAACGTCGTTTGAAAATCGTGCAATCGTCAAACTTATTCCGTCTATTGCAATAAATCCCTTACTTACAATATATTTTTTTATTTGTTCGTTAACCGCAAAAGAAATAAAATAAAAGTTTTCTTGTTTGTTTATATCAATTATTTCCGTTGAAGTATCTATATGACCTGACAAAAGATGCCCCCCAAGCCTTGTTTGTAACGTTAATGCTCTTTCCAAATTTACAACAGAGTTTTTTTTAAGTAAAGAAATATTTGTTATATCACTTGTCGTAGGACTATAATCAAAAGAAAAATTGTTACTTTTTATTTTTGTAACGGTTAAACAGGCACCGTTAACGGCAATACTGTCGCCAATTTTAACATCGTTTAAACAACTCTCTATTTCTATTTGAGAATCCGTTATATTCGTTATTTTACCTATATCTTCTATTATTCCGGTAAACAATTTTTCACCTCAAACATTATATTTAATTACATTTTATATTTATAATAACATTAAAAACTTTTTACTGAGTGATTAACGGTCGAATAGTTTAATATATTTTTGCTTCAAAAAACCTTTCAATTATTTTTTCTTTGCAAAAACAACTATGTCTTTATCAAATTTTTTTGTTTCAAGCTTTTTAAATTTCAAAGAATCTTTTATATATTTTACACCGTCGCCTTCAACAAAAGTTTTTGCTGTCCTCCCGCCTACAATTATCGGAGCAATAAACAACAAAACTTCATCTACTTTACCAGTTTTTAAAACGGACGCATTTATTTCTCCGCCGCCTTCTATCATTATTTTTTTTAAAGCCATTTTATTTAACTTCTCAATTATAACGTTAAAATCTTTTTTTGCCTCTTTAAAATTTACCGGAATAAGTTTTAAACACTCTTTTAAAAAATGCCGCGGAACTTTTTTTACATTTTCGTCATATAAAACAATTGTCGGTATGGTTCCGTCTATGACATTATAATTTGGCGGAATTTTCAGTTTTTCATCTAAAATTACTCTTATAGGATTTTTGCCGTACCCGTGTGACGACAAAATAGGATTATCTTTTAAAACCGTATTTGTTCCTACAAGGATTGCATCGAATTTTGTTCTCATTTTATGAACAAAGCGCCTTGATTTTTCGTTTGATATCCACTTGGAATCACCCGAACATGTTGCAATTTTACCGTCAAGAGACATTGCCGTTTTTACAAGAATATACGGCTGCGTATTTTTTATGTGTTCTGTATATTCTTTGTTTAACTTTTCGGCTTGCTTTTGTAAAATACCGTTTATAACTTCTATACCTGCCTGCTTTAATTTTTTAAAACTTTTCCCGCCGGTTAAACCGTTAGGGTCTTTCATAGCACAAACAACTGTTTTTATTTTTGATTTTATTATCAAGTCGACGCAAGGAGGACATTTCCCCCAATTGTTACACGGTTCCAAATTAACGTACAAAGTTGAATCTGCAACGTCTTTTTTATCGGCACTGCTTATCGCACACACTTCTGCATGGGCAGCACCGAAAAATTTATGATATCCTTTTGATATTATTTTATTGTTTTTAACAAGAATTGCCCCAACCATAGGATTTGGAAAAACCAACCCCTTTCCATTTTTTGCCAAATCCAATACGAGCTGCATATATTTTTTATATTCCTGCATAAAAAAACCCCGAAAAAATAAAATCTTCGGGAATGAACGTAAAAAAATTATTGTTTTCTTCTCTCATCCGGACTTTACCGTCGGCATCCGATTTACACGGATTCATTTCACTGCTAAAGTGAAGTCGTAGGCTTACCGTTATTAACGGTTTACTACCGGTAAGGAGTTTCACCTTCCCCGAAGAATATTTATTATTTGTTTTATTTTACATATTTTATATAAAAAAAGCAATTAAAAATGCTTTTTTACGGTTTATAGTTTATTGTCTGTAGCTTACGTAAAAATTTCACAAAATGAATTTTTGATATTTATTAAAGAATTTTGTCTTACAAAATTTACAATGATAAACCAATTGGTTATTTTTTTTGAGTTATTTTAAGTTCAGGTATATCCATAACTTCAAACTGAACACCGGCTTCATTAAACAAAGATTTGAACGAATCGTCAGGATATTGAACACACATTACAAATCTTTTAATACCCGCATTCGTAAGCATTTTTGCACACAGTATGCATGGAGAATGTGTACAGTATATAGTTGAATTTTTTATATTTATACCGTGAATTCCGGCCTGAATTATTGCATTTTGTTCGGCATGTATGGCTCTGCATATTTCATGTCTTGTTCCTGAGGGAATATTTAACTGATTTCTTAAACAGCCCAATTCCAAACAGTCGGTTGTTCCCGATGCCGCACCGTTATAACCGGTAGTTAAAATTCTTTTATCTCTTACTATAACGGCTCCTACATGATGTCTTAGACAAGTTGACCTTTCGGCGACAAGCCAAGCCAATTTCATAAAATATTCGTCCCAACTGGGTCTTTGATTTTTAATATTTTCCATAATTACAGATTAAACAAAAATTTTTATATCGTTGTCAACAACAGCTAGGTTTTTATTTTTCGTCATTACAATTTTTTTATTTTACTCTAAAAATTTTGCACTCATAGACGTGTCCAAAACGTGCTTCAAAAGAAGTTTTTAAGAGATAAATACAAAAAAATATTTTATCCTTATTCGGTGCAGAAAATATTCACTCATATTACACTTTGCATTTTTTTTGCTTCATAAAAATATATTTGATAAAATATTAAAGTTAACAATAAATATTTTTTGGAGCCGAAAAAATGAAAAAACTTTGGTCATACGACAAACAAGGTCAATGCGTTGTAGAAAATGCAAGAAGTTTGAAACAGCCTCTTATTCACATGATAGCCAACTGTCCCAAATATTTTTCAATATGCGATAACTTTTTAAGAGGTTTTTCCGGATTCGATTATACTAGAATGTTCGGAGAATTCGACGGACCGAATTTTCCCAAAGGACAAGCAAGATTTATCTGGATAAGAGAGGGAAATCAGACTTGGCTCGTCAACAATTACGATTTGACCGATACTCAAACATCCGACCCGAAATATGAAATGGGGTTGGGATATGTAAATTTTTACGGTTCTTCGAAAAAATTACGGTTGGACGTTAAAACTACGATTTTCGTTCCGTTGGAGGAAATGGCGGAACTTTGGCTTGTAAACATAACCAACAAATCCAAAAAAGATAAAGTTATAGATTTTATACCGACTGTGCCTATTTACGGCGGCAGCAGAGCTTATGTCGAATATCACAGAGACGTCGTCAGACTTTACAATAAAAGCGAAGTGAAAAACTCCATAAAAATTTTGCCGGGACTCGAATGGGTTGAAGGTTCTACCGATTCCAGCAACATTTGTTATTTTATGAGTGCCGAAATGCAAACAGGTAAAAAAGGCAACAGATTTTATTCCGACAGAGAAACGTTCTTAGGACCTAACAACATGTGGTTGAAACCCGATTCGATATTAAACGATATTGCTCCGCAAAAACAATGTTTCGGTAAAGAAGCCGTAGGTGCCGTAGAATTTAAAAGAATTAAAATTCCTGCAGGAAAAACTGTAAGTTTTGTTGTAATAAACGGTATAGCTTTTAACGGAAGCAAAGAAGCCGATAAACTTATAAAAAAATACACGTATAAAAATGCTCTTAAAGCTTTTGACGATTTGAACAAATACTGGCAGGAAAGAGCTTCCCGCGTGCAAATAACTACTGCAAACGACGAGTTCGACAACTTGTGGAACAACTGGTGGTGTTATCAGTTATCTATGAGATATTGGTTCGGAAATACCGCACATCCTCAAACCGATTACGGTTCGGACTTTGCAGGATGGCGTGATTTTTGGCAGGATATGATGGCGGCAACGGTTATAGACCCTCAAGGACTTGAAGAAAGAACTTTAAAAACTCTTGAAGGTATACGTCTTGACGGAACAAACGCTACAAGATTTTTTGCAAGAACAAAAGAATTCGGCAGCGACGAAGTTAACGGTTTATGGTGCGACCATCCTTATTGGACGGCACAAACGGTTATGATACTTGCAAACTTTTTGGGAGACAAAAAGTTCCTGTTCAGAGACGGTATAGGTTATTTTAAAGACTGCTATCAAAACAGAGGCGAATCTAAAAACGACAAATGGAAAAAAGGATATATCGAAAATCAAAAAACCGTCAACGGTAAAAAGTATACCGGAACGGTAATCGAACATTTGCTTGTTCAAATTGAAACGATGTTTTATGACGTCGGAAACAACAACTTGCTAAAACAGAAAAGAGCCGACTGGAACGACGCCGTAGATCAGGTTAAAGGAGAAAACGTAACGTTTTCTTTTGCTTTGGCACAAAATTGTAACGAGATTGCAGATTTGTTGGAAAAGACGGCCGACGATTTGAATATCAAAGAAATAGAAGTGTTCTGCGAATTGGCACAACTCATACAAAATTTCGACGATAAATCAAAAGATATTCCCGCAAAACAAAGGCAAGCCGTTTTGGCAAAATATTTAAGTAAAGTAAACGACGCAATTTCAGGTAAAAAAGTTAAAGTAAAAATTTCAAAAATCTTAAAAGATTTAAGAACAAAAGCACAGTTTGTCATAGACAACGCAAACAAAAAAGCCTTTAACGGGCAATATTACAGCGGATATATTTTTGCAGACGGAAAACCCGTAGATACCGTGTGGAACAAAGCGGCATTGAACAAAAAAAATCCTACATCGAAAGATTTTGAAATGATGTTGATGCCTCAAACATGGTCGCTGGTTTCCGGAGGTGCAAAAAAAATAGGAGCCGAACAAAAAGTAATTGATTCCGTATTCCAATATCTGTTCGATAAAAAAGTCGGTGCATTGAAATTGAATTATCCGGCTTACGAAAAGTTCGACAAAACCATAGGAAGAATAACCGGTTTTGCCGCAGGAACGAAAGAAAACAACGCAATATTTTCTCACGCAAACCTGTTTTTCGTTTGGGCGTTGATAAAACAGGGAAAGCCGGATTTGGCTTACAAAGTTTTTTCCGGTATCAACCCGTTAAACCACGAACACGAAATAATAAGAACGGGACCCTGGATACCTGAATATTACGTATCCGGTGACAATCCAAATATTGCAGGAAGAGGCGAATATCCGGTGCTTACCGGTTCTTGTGCATGGACGAGATACGCTTTTCAAAACTTCTTTTTCGGCGTAAAAGGGGTTTTTGAAGGTTTGTCGATAGATCCTCATTTGCCTGCAACGAAAGATTTTCAAAAATGCAAACTGTTTATAAAATTCAGAAATGCAAACTATGACATAAGTTTTGAAAATGCGCAGTTAAAGAAAAACGCTCGGGTAAAAGAAATAACTGTTGACGGCAACAAAATTGAAGGAACCATTATAAAACCTTTTAAATCGGGTACTCACGAAGTTAATGTAATTTTAGGATAAAAAATGAAAAAATTATTAATTTTATTTTTATTGTTTTTTTGCATATCGTTATCTTACTCGTCGGATATTAAAGTAAAGGTTCTTATAAAATCGGTGAACATAATTTCGCCCGACGGAGAAAAAAGGACTTATGCAGACGTTACAAAAATCCCCCCGATAGACTACGCTTCAAAAATCATAGCTACGGGAATGGTTGTTTTGGATTATTATTCTGTTGACATTTTATTAAAAAGTCAGCAGGGAATATTTATAGCAAAAAACCCGATTACAAGAGTTTTGGAATTTTCAAAAGTTGAAAATTCCAGAAAAGGAGATTTGACGGTATCTTTCAGCCGTAACATCGTAGCAAACATTGCTCCCGACAGCAAATTTTCGTTAAAATACGACGAAGAACAAGCATGTGTTTTTATGGAAATTATCAACGGTCATGCAATGATGAAAATAGACGACGTAAGTTTTGAGTTGCTGGCAGGCGAAACTTTCAGACATGAACTCAGAGGTAAAAAGAATGCCATTCAAATTTCATAATTTAGCGATAAAAGACGTAATTTTAATTGAAACGGTAAAATTTAAAGATGACAGAGGTTTTTTTGAAGAAGTCTTTAAAATGCCTGATTTTTTAAATTACGGGATAGACTTAAACGTTAAGCAAATAAATTTTTCGCACTCTTCAAAAGGTGTATTGAGAGGTCTTCATTATCAACTGGCACCTTTTGCACAGGCAAAACTGGTAAGAGTAATTTCAGGCAAAATTTTCGATGTTGCCGTAGATTTAAGAATAGGCTCTGCAACTTTTGGAAAATGGACAGGGGCAATTCTTTCTCCGGACGATAAAAATATGTTATATATTCCCGAAGGATTTGCTCATGGATTTGAAGTGTTATCCGATGAAGTCGATTTTGAATATTACTGTTCAAACATTTATTCGCCGGAACATGAACGCGGAATATTGTATAACGACCCGTTTTTAAACATATCGTGGAATACCGTAAAACCGAAATTATCAAAAAAAGATTTACTTTATCCTACATTTGAAGATGCGGAATACAACTTTGAATATAAACTGTAAAATTACATTTTTACAGTTTATAAGTTAAAAGTTGAATAATTTAATGAGATAAAGACGAAGACAAACAAAAAAAATCAGCAACAAACGCGGGACAGTTAAAAAATATAAACAAGGCGTGTATATGAAATATATGATTACCGGCGGTTCGGGACAACTTGCAAAAGCATTTATTAAAAAGTTTATGCAATCAAACATTGATTTTATTGCTCCCGACAAAAAAACATTAGACATAACCGATAAAGAAAAAATATCAACCGTTTTTTCTCAATATCGTCCGGATATCGTAATAAATTGCGCCGCTTATAATAATGTGGAATATGCTCAACAAGACAACTCGTCCGCTTTTTTAATAAACTCTACCGCAGTTGCAAATTTGGTTGAAGAATCTAAAAAGTATAATGCAAAACTCGTTCATTTCGGCAGCGACTATGTTTTTGATGGAGAAAAAAACGATTTGTATACGGAAAATGACAAAACGAACCCGTTAAACGAGTACGGCAAAAGTAAACTCGCAGGAGAAAAAGAGGCATTAAAATACGATAACGCTTTGATATGCAGATTAAGCTGGGTTATCGGTAACGGTCAACAAAATTTTCTGTTCAAATTGTCAGGTTGGTTAAAAAACAATAAAATCGTAAAAGTTTCCGAAGATGAAGTTTCCGTTCCGTGTTTTACTTTCGATATAGTATACACTGTAATAAAAGCGTTGGAAAAAGGATTGTCGGGGTTATATCATCTTACAAACTCAGGTTTTGCGTCGCGATATGAACTTGCCGAAGAATATGTAAAAATAAACAATCTTGACAACAAAATAGTTCCCGTTCCGATGTCTTATTTCAATTCCAAAGTACAAAGACCTCTTTTTACCGCAATGTCAAACAAAAAAATTGCGCAAGAATTGAACATAAACGTTCCGGATTGGAAAGAATCGTTAAGAAAATTTGCCTCCGGCAAATTTTGAGGTATAAATGAACGAAAAAATATACGTATTCAAAAGTCAAGAACGAAAATCAACGAAAGATTTGAGCAAACAAATTCCCAAAATCAAACATGTTTGTTATGCAACCGCTTATAACGTAAAAAATTTTTGTAATTTTATGAAAAGCATAAAATCCGACGATAATAAATTTAAAGCTTTGGCAAACAATTTGGCTGATAAAATTTTTTTATTAAAAAAAGAAATTGATTTGCTAATATCCGTACCCAAATATAAAGATGAACTTAGCGAAACGGATTTTTCGTTAAAACTTGCGGAAATAATTTCCGAAAAAGCTAAAATTCCATACCGCAAAGATATTATTATAAAGACGAAAAAAACAAG
>JAZNAT010000093.1:0-3102 GCA_045586665.1 Endomicrobiaceae bacterium
AATAAAGTTATTAAAATACTTCACGATTTTTACTTCAAGAAAGTGTACCAAATAGAAAAATAATTTGCTTACAAAATCTGCACGTAAAATTCAGTTTTACAAACCTGATTTTTGCTTCAAAATTAAAAATTTTTACAAAAATATATTTTTTATAAAAAACAAAAACGAGGCAAAAATATGGGAAATAAAAATCGGCTAAAAAAGTTGATAAGCGTAACGATAAGTATTGCGTTTATCTGTTTACAAAGCAACAGTTTGCTATCCGAAATATTACCTCCCAACAGCAGCGTAACAAACCGTCCTACAA
Source organism: Endomicrobiaceae bacterium (assembly GCA_045586665.1). Classification (GTDB taxonomy): domain Bacteria; phylum Elusimicrobiota; class Endomicrobiia; order Endomicrobiales; family Endomicrobiaceae; genus Ruminimicrobiellum. Next base: position 308 of record JAZNAT010000093.1, read on the forward strand.
TAAACAATTATCAAACTTCGCGCGGAGCAGTCCCGGTAGTAAACATAGTAAACCCTAACGCAAACGGATTATCACACAACAAATACGATAAATTCGATATAGATAAACAAGGAGCGGTATTAAACAACGCAACACAGAATACATACAGTCAAATCATAGGCGAACAAGTATCATCTAACACAAAATTAACAAATTCTGCAAAAGTAATATTAAACGAAGTATTGAGTGCCAAAAGTAACATATTCGGGAGTTTGGAAGTATTGGGAGAGAAAGCCGACGTAATAATAGCCAACGTCTACGGAATAAGTGTCAACGGTGGAACTTTTATCAATACGGGAAAAGTAAGTTTAATAACGGGAAGTCCGATAGAAAACAATATAAACAAATACAAAATGGGAACCGGCACGCTTGAAATAGGTAATCAGGGATTAACAAGTGACGGAGGAATAAATTTTGTATCGAGAAAAATAGGAATAACAGGGGAAGTAAAAGCTAAAGAGATGCAACTGCAGGCAGGAAACGGAGAATACGACATAGAGGAAAATAAAATAAGTTCACAAACAGGCGAAAGCGAAAAAATAACGGCAATAGACATAAGTTCAAGTATGTATGCCGACAGGATAAGGATAATAAACAGTAAAAAAGCTAACACAATAGAGATAAGAAAAGAAGCAAACTTGATAAGCAACGCGGAAGATATAGAGATAGACGCACAAGGCAAAGTCAGGGTAAGAGGGATGATAGAATCGAAGAGGGACATAAAGCTGAAAGGAGAGACGATAATTAATGAGGGCGGAGAGATAAAAGCTGAAAACGATATCGATATAAAAGCAAATGTATTGGAAAATAAAGTTTTTGTAGGAAATTATGAAATAGTAAATGGAGTGAAAAAATATAAAGAAGAATCAGGAGAGATAGAAGCGGGTAAAAAACTTAGCATAAACAGCCAAGAGTTAAGAAATATCGGAAGTGAAATTAAAGCGGATAATATAGAAATAAATTCTGAAAAAATAGTAAATGAGCTTAACTCAATAAAAATATGGTCATATAAATATGATGATAAAAATGGCTGGTCTGGATACGAGGAAACTATATATACTCAAAAGCAAGGAAAAATAACAGGCAAAAACATAAAAATAACAAGCGAAGAGCTGACTAACCGAAGCAGCAAAATACAAGCAAACCAAAGATTGAACATAATGACGAAAAAATTGACAAACGAAGCGGTAGATACGGTAGATTACACAACAAAAGATGCTCTTGAAAAAGTAGAAAAAATAAAATACTTAAGACCGTACCCGGTATTATTATTAAATATTAAAGAAGAAGCGAAAATAAATCACACGGTATTGCCGAGTGAAATAATAGGTAAAGAAATAAATTTACAAGCCCAAGAAGACATATTAAATAAAAGTTCAATAATACAAGGATTGGAAAAATTAACGATAAAAGGAAATAATTTAACGAATACATCAATAATGTTTGGAGATTTTTTGACTACAAAGCATATATTACGTAACATTATAAGTCCTCAAAACATTTTTGAAAATATATATGAAATTATTTCTTCATACACATTTTCAAGTAACACGGTAGGGCAAATATTGGGTGGAGAAATAGAAATAAATTTAACAGGAGATTTAATACAAGATAAATATGAAGAAAAAAATCTTATTAAAAGGGCATATTATGAAGAAAGCGACAGAAAAAAGATAAGTAATATATCCGGGAGCAATATAAAAATAAGAGCACGAAATATAGAAAATTTCGGGAAGTTTAAAAGTGAAAAAGAATTAAGAGTAAAAACGGAACAAGACTTTAAAAACAATAACGGGATAATAATCGGCGGTAAGATAGATATAGATGCAGGACAAGATTTTATAAGCAAAATATTTTTAGATGTAGATAAATATACGGTAGGAACTGAAAAAAGAGAAGAAACAAGAATAGACTCAAGCGGAATAATAATTTCAAGGCAAGGGGATTTAAACATAAAGTCCGGTAACGACATAAAAATAACGGCAACAACATTGATATCAAACAAAGACATAAATTTGGAAGCGGAAAATAATTTATATTTATTGCCGCAAGGATATAAAAATTCATATATTTCCTACAATTCTACAAAGTTGCACGAAGATAACGTAGTCGGTTCGGTAATAGCATACGGAGATTTTAAGACGAAAGCTAAAAACGAGTTAATACAACATAACGTAATTGCAAATAAAAATATAGAGATAGAGGCGAAAGAAGATGTAGAGGTAAAAGGCACACAAATAATAGAGTTTATAGAGCGTATAGTCAGACGAAGCGGAGGGATGTTCGGTTCAAGCAGTACGGACATATACAGGAAAAGAACAATAGAGAACGTAAAAAATAAGCTGCAAGCAGGCGAAAAGTTAACGATAAGAGCAGGACAAAACATAAAAATAAACGGAGCGGACTTAATAAACGAGAACGGGGAAATAAACTTAACGGCATTAAAAGACATAAACGTAACGGGAGTACTTGACTACGAGCTGGAAGAGCATTACCGCAAAGAAAGCGGTACATTCGGGTTAAGCGGTTCTTCAAAAGAGGAAATAAACGTAAAGACGAGTTTGGTAGAAAGTGTACTGAAAGCAAGAGGCGGAATAAATATTTTTTCGGGAAACGACACGAACATATTCGGGACAAGCATATTAAGCGACGAAAACATAATAATACAGGCGCTCAATAACATAAATATCGGTTCGATAGAAGAGTGGAGCAACAAGTATTATCATAAAGAGTCAAAAAGTTTCAATTTCGGAGAT
>JAZNAT010000094.1:0-3055 GCA_045586665.1 Endomicrobiaceae bacterium
ATTATTATATTTTTTATACTCTTTAATGATATTATAATGTGAAAAAACACTCATTATTTTACCATTTTTTAAATATAAAGAAAACTCTAACAGTTGAATCAACATGTTAAATATTTTTTCCTTTATATTTTCAAAGTTGTCGGTTATGTCAATCTCGTTAATATGAAAAGCCGTTTCAGATAAAGCGTTTAATACCAACCGTTTCAACAATTCGTCCCCATGACAACGATATTCGTAATCCCGATAAACATAAATTTCTCTGTTTTCGGTTTCTTCGTTTATATTACAAAATTTATAACTTTCAAACGGATTGTTTTTAAAATTTGAAAACAGCAGTGTCTGATAACTTTCTTCCGTGAAAAACAATACGGGTGTATTATAAATATTTTTATTCTCTTTTATCTTCTTATAAACGGACAAAATTTTTTCCTCGGAATCAAAATTTTTCAAAACTACATAACATAAGCCCGGAGAATCAAGTATTACTGCAGAGATCTCTTTTTTAAAGTCAATCAATTCTTCATAAAGATTAATACTGTCTTTTTTATAAGCAGTTAAAATTTTAGTATCAGTATTTGCAACAATATACTCATTAAAATTAATCGACATATCATTTATATTTTTAAACACATAATTAAAAATCGTATTTCTGTCGCCGTCTGAAATTCTGTCAATATTTTTTAAAACGGAACATAGTTTTTCATAAACATACTTATCGGTATTTTCCGTTTTCAATTTCTCTTTAATAAAATCCAGTCTTGAATTTTGTCTTTTTAATGTATAAAAATAATTTATATTTTTAAGAATGTCCGTACAGGCTTTTGCAAAACAAATGTCGCTTATAACGTCAACGTTATAAAAATAATTATTGCTTAATAAAATATACGAGTTTAAAATTTCGGAACAAATATCAATTTTATGTTTAATTGAATTTTCGTTTCGGATATTTTTCAATATTTTATTTTCCCCGTACAACAGTTTTGAATCTTGCAAATTTTGGCTTCTTAATCCTCCGTATTTTAAATAAAAGTTTAACTCACGTTCTGTCATTATCAAATTCTCACCGTAAAAAGGGAATATTTGTTTCATTTTATAATACACATTTTTTATTTTAAATATATTGTAATATTCCATAACAGTATTTGTTTGTTTTAAAATAGTAAGATAATCTATATCGCTGGAACCGACTATCCAATTGCTTAACATTCCTCTTCTTAAATATAATGAAGATAATCTTTTCTTATTATTTATAAAAACATACAAATATATGCCGACAAAATAAATAAAATTATAAATTTTATTTAACAAAAACGCATTTGTTGTTGATACGACAAATAATTGCACTTTGTACATCAAATTTTTCTTTAAAGGATTTTTTATATTTATATATCTTTTATCATTTGTAAAAAGAAAATTATTACCGCAATAAATTTTCGTATTTTCAACAAAAATACTTTTAACGTCATCATATTTTATTCCGACATTAAAATCACAAACTTTACTATTTGTTAATTTTAACGTTGAATTATGAAAAACGGCAAACGCAGCAGATTGCACATTTGATTTTTCTTTTTTCAGTAAAGTATCTTTTACAAAAACTTTCGCATTACCCATCAAGCCGGCAATAAAATTTTTAACATATACGGAACTTTTTTCTATCGAAAATTGCGCATAATTTCTTAATTTCGTTAAAGAGTAGCCTCTTATCGCGGATTTATAAATTACGCTCTTTGCTTTATCTTTTAAAGATAATAAAAATTCTTTCCCGCTTAAAACTACATTTGAGTTTTTTAATTCAAAATAAGATTTGTTTATAGATTCAAGTATTTGCCCTTCAGATTTTATGTCGACAAAACTCATGAATAATTTCGTATTATCTTGTAATAGAAAAGCACTTTTATCGGTTGAACTTTTATATATTTCCCATTTTGAATAAAAATCTTTAGAAGAAGAATAATCTTTTATCTTTAAAATCTCTCCTGCAAGTTTTAAAATATTTTTATATGTATAAACCTGTGAATAGTTTGACATTGATAAAAATTTATTTTTTTCAATTTGAGAATCTGTCAAGTATAAAGATGATGACTCTTGCAAAGAAAATTTAAAATCCTTTTCGTTTAGAAAAGCCGTATCTTTAACGGTTAAATTAGCATTTTGAAACATATCCACAATAGAAGATTTTATATCTATTTTTGAATTTATTATTCGTCCAAAAGATAACGAAGTCATTTTCACAAAATTATTAAAACCCGATACAAAAATATTATTTCCACTAAAACTTGTCTCACTTTCAGCACTTAAAAAAGTAATATTATTTAAATTTTTTATATTTGATTTTAGATTTAACATTCTCATTACAGAACTGCTTTTTAAGAAAAACATCGACGATTTATTAATATAATTTGAATAAATTGAATTTGTATTGATTTTAATTTCAATATTTTGCAAACTTAAATCGGAATAAGAATTTAATACAACTAGGTGAGTCGGAATATGTATCGACAAATTCAAATTTTTTACAGTAAATTTTGTTCCGGCAATATTCAAAAAATTAAAAAATATATCTGCAGTCAAATTATTTACTTCGCACTTAACATTATAATTGCAGATAAAACCTTTTTTTGCCGACAAAGTTAAATTTTCAAAATTTACATTCGTACCGTTATTTGCAACTACGGAATAATTCGATCTTGATTGTAACGTAATATTTTTACAAAAAGCATTAAACTTACCGTAAAAATTTAAACAATTATCAAAAGAAGTTATATTGACGTTATCAAATATCAAATTTTCATAACCGTTTTTCGTTATTCCTCTTTTAGATTTTATATTTGTATCAGTTATATTTATTTTACCGCTTACGTCTATTTCTTCTTTTATTTGTACATCGCTGCTTACTATTCCTATCTCACTTCCTCTTTCTCCCCTTACTCTCTCTCCTTCTACTTCGCTACCTCCTATATATATCAATCCCTCTTCTTTAACCTCTATCTCCCCTACTACTTTGCTGTCCCTATATATTATTTCCACATCGCTACTTATCTCGTTCCTTCCC
>JAZNAT010000095.1:0-5787 GCA_045586665.1 Endomicrobiaceae bacterium
TAAGTGCACAAGAACCCGTCATACAACAAACTTTGCACGATTTTTGCGAGTTCGGCTCTTTTACGGAAGTTAAAGACGCTATTATTGCCGGCGCAAACGTTAACGATAAAGATGCCGACGGGAGAACTCCTCTTATGGCGGCTTGTCAAGGCAATTCCAGTGCTGAAATAATACAGCTGCTTTTGTCTTACGGGGCAAGAGTGAATTTGCAGGACGATAAAGGAAGAACGGCTATTATGTATGCGGCTCAATACGATATGTATGAAAGAGTTTTTGCAGAATTGATAAAAGCCGGTGCAAACGTTAACATGAAGGCTTATGACGGAACTACGGCTTTGATGCTTGCATGCGAAAATGCGCCTACGGTTAGAATAGTGTCTCTTTTAATCGATGCGGGAGCAAGTGTAAATGATAAAGATTTTGACGGTTATGTTGCGCTTGATTATGCGGTAAACAATAAAAATAAAGATGCCGTAAAAGATATTCTTTACAAAGCGGGTGCGGTAAAAAAATAATAATGGATAAAGAAAGGTTGTCGGTAGTTGCTCTTAACTCGGTTTCAAGTCTTACTCCAAAGAAAATTATAAGTTTGATAGATTATTTCGGCAGCGCCGAAAACGTTTTAAGTGCCGACGCAAAAGAGTTTCAAACAGTATTTGAAATGCCGGAAAAAATCGTTTCGGAAATAAAAAAAGTTTCAGATTTGAGTTTTGCCGAACGGGAAATTGACCTTGCCGAAAAAAATAACATAAAAATCGTAACTTATAAAGATGAAACTTACCCGGAACAATTGAAAAATATCTGTGATTATCCGCCGGTTTTGTATATAAAAGGAAATTATGACAACAAAAAAGATTACGTTTCCGTTTCAATTGTCGGTTCAAGAAGAGCTACAAACTACGGTAAAACTGTAACTGACAATTTTTGTAAATATTTTGCACAAAATTCCATAACTACGGTATCTGGACTTGCCGGCGGTATAGATACGCAAGCCCATGTCAGTACGTTGAAAAATTCCGGGAAAACGGTTGCCGTTTTAGGTAACGGACTTTTATATTATTATCCTGCCGAAAATAGAAAACTTCAAGAACAAATTTATGAAAAGGGTGCCGTTATCAGCGAGTTTGCTTTAAATCAAAGACCCGATAAAATAAATTTCCCGCGAAGAAACAGAATAGTTGCCGCGTTATCTTTGGCAACCGTGGTCGTTGAAGCCGCAATAAAAAGCGGTTCTTTAATAACGGCAGACCTTGCATGCGATTACGGTAAAGACGTTTTTGCCGTTCCGGGACCGGTGTTTTCAAAATATTCGCAAGGCACAAACAATTTGATAAAAAGCGGGGCGTATATTGCCTTAACTCCGCAGGACGTATGCGAACAGAACGTTTTTTTGTACGATACGGTAAAAAAAATAAAAAAGAAAAAAGTGGCAAAAAATATAAATTCGGTTTTTAAAGGTGATAAAAGTAGTATAAACGTTTTAAAAATGATACAATCTTCAATTAACGGATTGTCTTTGGACGAAATAAGTGCAAAAACTAACATTCCCGTTTCGCAGCTTTCCGTAATTTTGTTGGAATTGGAATTGAGCGGGTACATAAAATCCGTACCGGGACAAATTTATATAAGGATGAGTTAGAAAATTGAAGGAGCAGAGCTTTTTATAAGAGGTAAAAATGAAAAATTTGGTAATAGTGGAATCTCCCGCAAAATCAAAAACGATATCAAAAATGTTGGGCAACGACTATATAGTTAAAAGTTCGTTCGGACATATAAGAGATTTGCCTGAAAGCAAGATAGGCGTTGACATTGAGCACGACTTTAAACCTACGTATGTTGCAATGGCTAAATCTAAAAAAGTTATTGCCGATTTAAAAAAAGCCGTTTCACAGGTCGGACACGTGTATCTTGCAACCGATTTGGATAGAGAAGGAGAAGCTATTGCTTGGCATTTGCAGCAATTGTTGAAACTGTCCGATGACAATACCGACAGGATAACGTTTCACGAAATAACCGAAAGTGCAATAAAGCAGGCCGTTAAAAATCCTAGAAAAATAGATATGGCGCTCGTTGACAGTCAGCAGGCAAGAAGAATATTGGACAGACTTGTAGGTTATAAATTGTCTCCGTTATTATGGAAAAAGATAAGAAAAGGTCTTTCTGCCGGACGTGTACAGTCTGTTGCCGTTATGATGATTTGTGACCGGGAAGAAGAAATTTTAAAGTTTGTTCCTGTAGAATACTGGTCTATAGAAGCGGAGCTTCAAAAAAAGGCCGAGCTTGGAAGTGAAGTTGAAAATAAAGTTGGAAGTACGTTTTTCAAGGCAAATCTTGTTTCTAAAGACGGTAAAAAATTTGAAAAACTTTCAATAAAAAATAAAGAACAGGCAGATGCCATATTAAAAGAACTGGAAAATGCCGAATATAAAGTTTATTCCGTAGAAAAGAAAGAAAGAAAAAGAAGTCCGTATCCGCCGTATACGACATCTACCATGCAGCAGGATATTTCAAGAAGATTAGGATTTTCTTCTTCAAAAACGATGTCGGTTGCTCAAAAGTTGTACGAAGGTATACAAATAGGCAGTCAAGGAGTTGTCGGTCTTATAACGTATATGAGAACCGATTCCTTAAATGTTGCGGCGGTTGCGCAAAAAGAAGCTTTAAGTTTTATAGAGACCGATTACGGCAAAAATTTCGTTCCGTCAAAACCGAGATTTTATAAAACAAAATCAAAAGGAGCTCAGGAAGCTCACGAAGCCATAAGACCTACATCGGTTAAAAGAACGCCGGCAATGGTAAAACAGTATTTGACTCAAGACGAATATAAACTTTACAGTGCAATTTGGAACAGGTTTGTTGCAAGCCAAATGGCAGACGCTTTATACGATACCGTTACGATGGACATTTCAGCAAAAAATTATATATTCAGAGCGTCAGGAAGTACTTTGAAGTTTGACGGGTTTATGAAAGTTTATTCTATTACGGACGAAGATGCGAAAGAACCAAAACTACCTGTTTTGTCGGTCGGCGATAATTTGGACTTGTTGAAAATCGTTCCGGAACAACATTTTACGGAACCTCCGGCAAGATACAACGAAGCAAGCTTAATCAAAATATTGGAAGAGTACGGTATAGGAAGACCGTCAACTTACGCCCCTACGATAAAAACGATTTTGGACAGGATGTACGTCAGACTTGAAAATAAAAAATTTTATCCTACCGATTTGGGAGTAGTTGTAAACAACTTTTTAAAAACTAATTTCAAAGACGTTATAAATTATAAGTTTACTGCAGACATTGAAGAACAGTTTGACGATATTGCCGAAGATAAAGTTAAATGGCAGGATGTTATAAAAAAGTTTTATGCTCCTTTTGAAAATTATCTTTCTCAGGCGGAAGGTGCTGCAAGACAGAAAGTTACTCCTAAAGCTACAAACGAAGTTTGTCCCAAATGCGGAAAACCTATGGTTATAAGAGAAAGCCGCAGAGGACCGTTTATGGCATGTTCGGGTTACCCGGAATGCAAGACTACTTTTTCGGTTGATAAAGACGGCAACAAAATTTCCAACGAGCCGGAAAAAACCGAAGAAAAGTGTCCCAAATGCGGCGGAATACTTTTGAAGAAAGTAGGATTTAAAGGTAAAGCTTATCTTGCCTGCGAAAATTACCCGGAATGTAAAACTACTTTTTCGTTGGACAAAAACGGTAATAAGGTTATAAAACCGGAACCCGAAAAAACCGATATAAAGTGTGAAAAGTGCGGAAGTCCGATGCTGAAAAGAATGGGAAAAAGAGGTCCGTTTTTAACGTGTTCGGCTTTTCCGAAATGCAGAAATCTGCAATGGATAAAAACCGATTCTGACGGAAACATAATTACCGGTAAAAAAGAAACGGAAAAAACGAAAGAAAAGACCGTTAAAAAGAAGACTGCGAAAAAAACAAAAGAAAAATAAGAAAACTTAAAATTTTGTTGTTATAAACTTATGCAAACAATCTTATGGTCTTTTCCGATTTTGAATTTTGTATGGGAAACGGCTTTAAGTTTAAAAATAGTAACCGGATATTGATTTTATGTTATTGTCGTCAATAAAGAATTGTCAAAATATACTGAAGTTTTTCCCGCAGATGAGTATCGTTTTTGATTTTATAAATAAAAATATTTCCGCCAAAACTGCCGATGGGAAATATGATATAACGAAGAACGTTTATGCCGTAGTTCAGACTTGTCTTCCTAAACCGGAAAAAGAACGACTTTTGGAGAAACATAAAAAGTATGTCGATTTGCAGTATGTCATTTCAGGTAAAGAAACAATCGGTTGGAAATTTTTTGATAAAAATTTTAAAGTTTTAAAAAAATACGACTCCAAAAAGGATATTGCTTTTTATTGCGATAAACCGGATACGTTTATCAATTTAAAAAAAGGGGAATTTTCAATATTTTTCCCTGAAGATACGCATGCGCCTCTATGTTGCGAAAAGCCTGTCAAAAAATGTATCGTAAAAATCCGTATTGACTTTTTAGGTCTTTAACGGTTTTTATTTTAAATTTACGGTAGAAAATAACAAATAAATTTTAACGATGTCTTTGATTTTTTTAGTTTCGCCGCAGTCGCGTCTAAAGGTGATTTATCAACGTAAAAACTGAAAAGTGAAAATTATTTATATTATCATTCCTTGTTTGACATGGAATCTCGTGCAGTTATCGTTCTTTTGAAATCCGTGGTTATAGGCATAAAAGTTGATGAGCTTTAGTGCCTGTTTTTACTTTAATTTCAATATTATAAAAGCAGGTATGAATGAATATTTTTTGCGGCTTGTTTTCCCATACCCATAGCCTGAATAACGGTACTGCCGCCGGCAATGTCTCCGCCTGCAAATATTCCTTCTCTTGTAGTCATATATTTATCATCAACAATAAGATGACCTTTTTTATCGGTTTGCAATCCTTTTGTTAATGAAGGTAATATCGGATTAGGATTTAATCCCAATGCAAGTATAACCAAATCCGTTTCTATTATAAAGTTGGAACCTTCAATTTCCACCGGTTTTCTTCTGCCTGAAGCGTCGGGTTCTGTTAAACGCATTTTAACGCATTCTACGGCTTTTACAAAACCTTTGTCGTCGGAAATAAATTTTTTAGGTGCCGTTAATTCTGTAAATTCGATTCCTTCTTCCAAAGCATGTTTTCTTTCTTCAAGTCTTGCAGGCATTTCGTTTTGAGTTCTTCTGTAAAGGAGTTTTACGGATTCCGCTCCTATTCTTTTTGCCGTTCTTACCGAATCCATAGCCGTATTTCCGCCACCTATAACGACCACTTTTTTCCCGACATGTACCGGTGTATCATATTCCGGAAACTGAAAAGCGTTCATTAAATTTATTCTAACCAAAAATTCGTTAGCCGAATAAATATTGTTAAGGTTTTCACCCTCAACTCCGGGAAAAGTCGGTAGTCCTGCACCTGTTCCTACAAATATAGCCTTAAAACCTTCATTAAATAAATCTTCTACCGTTTTTGTTCTGCCTATTAAACAGTTGAACACAAACTTTATTCCGAGTTTTTTCAATGAATCTATTTCTTTATCCAAAACTGCAACAGGCAATCTGAATTCCGGAATACCGTATCTTAAAACACCGCCGGAATCGTGTAAAGATTCGAAAATCGTAACGTCATATCCGAATTTTGCCAAATCGCCAGCACATGTAAGACCGGCAGGTCCCGAACCTATAACGGCAACTTTTATACCGTTATGTTTTATATCAAACCGTTCTTCTTTGATATTTTTTGCA
>JAZNAT010000096.1:0-11827 GCA_045586665.1 Endomicrobiaceae bacterium
TGGGATGGTCAACCGAAGACAGTCAGCAACTGTTTTTCGGTAACAGTTTAGTAGAAAATTTTTCGTTAGACAGATGTAATTCGAGTCCTGCAACATTTGATCCTTCAAAGTTGTTGTGGATGAACGGAGAATATATAAGAAATAAGTCCGACCGGGAAATTTACGATTTGTTTATAGATTGGATAGAATATACAAATCAACAAGATTTGATAAAAGATTGGGATAGAGAGTTGCTTAAAAAAGCTATTTCTTTGGAACATGAAAAAATAAAATTGTTAAAAGATATTCCGGGACTTGTAGATTTCTTTTTTAAAGAATCATCTTTTGATGAACAAGCTGTATCAAAAGTTTTGTTATCGGAAACTAAAAAAGACAGTTCTAAAGTTGTGTTGGACGAATGTTTAAAAAGGTTGCCTGACCAACAAGATTTTTCACCGGAAGCTCTTGAAAAATATGCAAGAGATTTGGCAGCAGAATTAAATTTCAGTAACGGTAAAGTGTTCCATCCGATAAGAGTTGCAATTTCGGGAAGAACACAAGGTCCGAGCCTTTTCCACATGATGGAAGTTATGGGAAAAGATGAAGTGTTAAAGAGAATACAAATTACGGTAGACAAATTTTTTAAATAAGGAGAACTTTATGGATCCAAAAGAACTTAATCAACATTTATTCAGTTTAATATCTATGTTTGCTTCCGCATGTTGGCAACAGTTAGGTAAAGTACCAAGTCAAATAGACGGAAAAATAAACAGAGATTTAAAATCTGCACAAGTAACAATAGATATGCTTTTAATGTTAAGAGATAAAACAAAAGGTAACTTAACAAAGACCGAAGAAAAATTGTTGGAAGATACGATTTCAAATTTACAAATGAATTATGCAGATGAAGCTGCTAAAGGCGACACTCCGAAAACGGAAGAAAAACCTAAAGTAGAAGACAAAAAAGAAGAAGAAAAGAAATAAAAAAACACTTCGCATTTTTTATTTAACGGTTGAAAGGTTTAATAGTTTAAAGTAAAAAACGGGAAGACTTCTCTTCCCGTTTTTGTTTTATTATTTAAAATTCCACTTTACTACAAATCTTTCAATTTTCTAATCTTCCGATTGAGTTTCTTCGTATCTTTCGTTTCTTGCAGTTCTTTTTCTATCTAAAGCATTTAATATCTTTTTTCTTAACCTTAACGATGTAGGTGTTATTTCTACAAGCTCGTCGGGAGCAATATATTCTACAGCCTGTTCCAAACTCATTACTCTGTGCGGTGTCAAAGTTAATGCTTCATCCGCAGCTTTACTTCTCATATTGGTAAGTTTTTTAGGTTTGCACGGATTAACCACAAGGTCTCTTTCTCTGGAATTTTGACCTACTATCATACCTTCATAAACTTCTTCGCCCGGTCCTACGAACATCTGTCCGCCGTCTTCCAAATTGTGTAAAGCGTACGCCGTAGTTTTACCGAGCGCCATAGCTATAAATACGCCGTTGCCTCTGATTGAAGAAATGTCTACTTTAGGAAAATATCCGTAAAAACTGTGATGCATGATTCCGGTACCTTTCGTTGCAGTCAAAAACTCGTTTTTAAAACCGATTAAAGCCCTTGAAGGAACGACATATTCAAGCCTCAAATGGTCTTTATCTTCGCTTACCATATTTTCAAGCTTCGCGCTTCTTTTACCTATAAGTTCAAAAACTACGCCTTGAAAATCCGAATCTATGTCAAGTATCAAATATTCCATAGGTTCACAAATTTGTCCGTCAACTTCTTTAAAAATAACTTCAGGACTCGATACCGCAAGTTCAAAACCTTCTCTTCTCATATTTTCTATAAGAACGGTTAAATGAAGTTCTCCTCTGCCTGAAACTTTAAATCTTCCTTCACCTTCAAGCTCTTCAACTTTTAACCCGACATTGGTTTGAGCTTCTTTTTCAAGCCTTGCTTTTAAATGTCTCGAAGTTAAAAATTTGCCTTCTCTGCCCGCAAAAGGAGAATCGTTTACCAAAAAATCCATAGATATTGTCGGTTCATCTATAGATAACGGTTCAAGCGGTAACGGATGTTCCAATTCACAAACCGTATCACCTACTTTCAAACCTTCAAGACCGGATATCGAAACTATATCTCCTGCATAAGCGTCTTCAACATCAACTTTTGAAAGGCCTAAAAACTTTTCTATTTTTACGGCTTTTGCCTGCTTTGTTTCATCTTTGTTTACTAGAAGAACGGTCTGCCCCTTTTTAATCGAACCGTTCAATATTCTTCCTATTCCGACTCTTCCTAAAAAGTTGTTGTAATCTATCATCGTTATCTGCATTTGTAACGGTTTTTCTTTATCTGCTTCGGGAGCCGGAACATATTTTATTATGCCGTCTAGCAACGGAGAAACGTCCGTTCCTTTTGCATCTATTTTCGTACTTGCCCAGCCTTGCCTGCCGGAAGCATAAAATATAGGAAAATCCAGTTGTCTGTCTGTTGCACCAAGTTTCATAAATAATTCAAATATATCATCTATTGCTTTACTTGCATTTGCTTGTGGTTTATCCATTTTGTTTATAACAACTATGGGATTTAAACCAAGTTCAAGTGCTTTTCTTAAAACGAATCTTGTTTGCGGCATAGGCCCTTCAGCCGCATCTACCATAAGAATTGCACTGTCTACCATTTTCAATACTCTTTCAACTTCACTGCCGAAATCGGCATGTCCCGGAGTATCAACTATGTTTATCGTACATCCGTTATATTTTATGGATGTACATTTTGCAAGTATGGTTATTCCTCTTTCACGTTCTATCGGGTCGGAATCAAGTACGGTATCTTGAACTTCGTCTTGTTTTACGGTCCATTGTCCGGCAAGTTTTAACATTGAATCCACTATTGTAGTTTTACCGTGGTCAACGTGAGCAATTATTGCCACGTTTCTTATATCTTGTCTAACACTCATGATTTTTCAGTTTCCTTTAAATTAGTTTATAATTAAATATAACTTTTAAAATTTAATATATAAAGAAAAAGTTTTTTTATTACAAAAAATTATTACAGTTGCAAGATTGCTTCGAAGTTAAAACTCCTATTTATAAAGTACTGCGTGCCTTTTACAAAAACAGTTCTTTTGCTTTGTTCGTAAGAGAAACGTAATCCGTTTTGCCAGTACCTATAATCAGCATCTCTTGTAAAACTTCTATTTTTCTGGGGACGAACAAATCGCTTAACCCCTGCACTTTAAACCCGGTACTTATCTCGGTAAAAACGGTGTCAGGTCTTGTCGTAAATAAAATCAGTTGTTCTCCTTTTTTTTCGTCGGCAATGGATACTACCGCATGTTGAAACTGCGGCCAAATTTTTGTTATCGCATCTTCAACCGCAGTTAAAGAAACCATCTCGCCGGCAATTTTTGCAAACCGTTTGGATCTGCCTTTTATCGTTAGAAAATTGTCTTTATCAAGCGATACTATGTCGCCGGTATCGTACCATCCGTCTTCAAGCGGTTGTATAACGCCCGGCTTATCGATTTTTATGTAACCTAACATTATATTTTTACCTTTAACAAACAGTTTTTGACCGTCTTTTATACCGGGAATTTCTTCAAGTTTGGTTTCTATACCGGGCAAAATTCTACCGACAGCACCTTTTTTATAATACATGCTCGTACTGAACGAAATTACTGGAGCAGCTTCAGTCGTTCCGTACCCTGGTAAAAGTTTTACGCCGAAATTCGTAAACAACGTTTTTACCGTCTCGTCTTTAACTTTTTCCGCACCGACGATAGCGATTTTCATCGAATAGAAATCGTAAGCGTGCGCATTTTTACCGTATCCGCTGAAAAAAGTAGGAGTCGTAAAAATAATCGTCGAGTTGGTGTCGTAAATCAGTTCCGGTATGATTTTGTAATGTAACGGCGTCGGATAAAGAAAAATTTTCATACCGTTCGATATTCCAAGCATCATTCCGCAAGTAAATCCGAAAGAGTGAAATATCGGCAGCACGTTGAAAACGCTGTCAAACAGACTGTAATCCAAAACGGAATTTATTTGGTTTACGTTTGCGCAAACATTTTCATGGCTTAAAGCCACACCTTTCGGTACGCCTTCCGACCCGCTGGTAAACAAAATAACGGCAGGATCCTTATAAGAAACATCGCCTCTAATTTTGTTGTAATAATATTTAGGAAAAAAAGAAGCGATAAAACCGGTAAGTTTATCTTTTAAAGATATTCCTTTTTTCAAATCTTCAAGATAAACAATTTCTATATTTTCATTTTCAAGCGCCGTTATTATTTCCGTAAGAGAACCTTTTACGATAAATTGTTTTGAAGTGTATACGGTTTTTATTTTCGCTGTTTTGCAGCATGAAATCATATTCTTTATACCTGTAGAAAAATTTAACATACACGGCACTATCCCGAACGCTTGGAAACCGTAAATAGCAACTACGGAAGCAACAGCGTTAGGCAGCAAAACACCGACATACTCTTTTTGTTTGCTGCATTTTGTAAATTGTTTTCCCAAAACGAACGCCGAAGTTATCAGTTGTCCGTAATTTAAAGGTTTTCTTGCAACGTCTTCAATTATATTTTTTCTTCTCCCGACAAAATTTTTCGCTTCAATCAACGATTCAAACAAAGTTTTTTCACTTGTCATGGAAAAATATTTTGCGTTCGTCATTATATCGTAAAGCTGTTTCGTAATCTCTTTTTTTCTTTCATCTCCCTTAAGAGACTTTTCAACGTTAAGTTTCGTCTCTTTGAAAATGTTTATAGTTACTTTGGATTTCGGTTTAACCCTAAAATTACCGGCAAAATACGAAAGCATTTTGTACTGTGTCCCTTCTATGTATATGGGAACTATTTTTGCGTCCGTTTTATCGGCAATCATCGCAGGACCGGGATAAATTTTCATCATGTTGCCGGTAGTGGTGACTCTGCCTTCCGGATAAATCAAAACTTTGTTCCCTTTTTTTATTTCGTTTATTATTGATTTTACCGCCATAGGATTGTTCGGTTCTATTTGAAAAAATTTTTCAAGACTTAAAAAAGGTTTTACGTACCACTTTTTTGCGACTATCGGGTTTATGGTAAAACAAAGTTTTTCCGGTACGAAAGCCCAAATCAAAACGGCGTCGATAAACGAATTATGATTTGCAATAAACAAAACGTTTCCCTGCAAATTTTTTATATTTTCCAACCCTTTTACCTGAACACCGAAAAAAAATTTTAAAACCGGTGCTATAAACTTTTTATTAAATACGGTTTTTTTTAATATGTTCATTTGTTCAATTCCTTAATCACATCGTGCAGTTTTGCATAATCGGCAGCGCCTGTTCCGGTTATCGGAATTTTTTCCATGACGACGATTTTGTCGGGCAAAACAAAATTTCCCACATTTTGTTTTTGTGCCGCTTCTTTCAATTTTTGTACTGCAGCATCTTGTTTTGTAGTAACGAGTACTATCTCTTTTTTCCTGTTATTTTGAACGGTAAATACCGCATGTTTATAATCTTTCCAAATATTTGATATAACAAACTCAAGTTCCGTCAAAGAAACGTTTTCTCCGTTTACTTTCGTAAACCGTTTTGCTTTACCTTTCATAAAAATAAAACCCTCTCTGTCTATTTCAACAATGTCGCCCGTATCAAACCAACCTTTATCGTTTGCGACAGGCACAAGATACCCGTTCTGAATATAATAACTTGCAACGTTAGGACCTTTTACCCATAAATGGCTTGACCCGACAAACGCCGACGTCGTCTCAAGTCTGCACTCAAGCGACGGTAAAATTCGTCCCGTACCGTACTCTTTGAAATACATGGGAGTATTTATTGATATTGTCGAGGAAGTTTCCGTCGTTCCGTAAGCTTCAAAAATTCGTTTACCGAAATTGTCTTCCCAAATTTTAACGGTTTCTTCTTTAAGTTTTTCTATACCGGCAATAACGTACCTTATGGAATAAAAATCGTAAGGATGGGCATTTTGAGCATATCCTTTAAGAAAAGTATCAGTACCTAAAAAAACGGTGGAATTGGTATCGTAAACAAGTTCGGAAACCATTCTGTAATGTAGCGGAGAATGATAAACAAAAACTTTTATGCCTCTGAGTAACGGCAACAAAATACCGGCAACAATCCCTAAAGAACTGAATATCGGCATTGCGTTAAAAAAGCTGTCCAAAACGCCGAAATCCATGACACTTGAAAGTTGTGCTCTTGAAGCCTGAATATTTTTGTGCGTCAAAACTACGCTTTTTGTTTTACCGTTAACTGCGGAAGTAAAAAGTACCAGCGCAGGTGAAGACACATCAACATTTTTACACATTTTTTTGTAACTTATTTTTGGAAAAAACGATGCCGAACATGCACAAAATTTATCAAAAAAAGTTAAATCTCGCTTAATATATTCAACGTAAACTACTTTTATTTTGTTTTTATTTAACGAGTTTATAAGATTGTTTAACCCGTAAGTTTCAATAAAAAATTTCGTCGTATATACCGTTTTTATACCGACATTTTTTATATTAAACAGTATATTTTCCGCAGTGTCGGTATAATTTAAAACGGCAGGTATTCTGCCTGCTGCAGACAACGCAAAAAAGATTTCTACGGTCAAGTTTGAGTTGGCGGAAATTATCCCGACATACTCTTTATCAAAAGTCTGCTTTTTTATTTTATTCGCCAAAACGAAAACTTCTTTTAAAAGTTTGCCTACCGTTATCGGCTGCCTGTTAATATCTTCCAAAATTTCCTTACTTCTTCCCACCAAAGATACGGAATCGGTTAAAGATTCAAAAAGCGTTTTATTCGAAAAATTACTTGCGAACTTCATCTCGCACATAATATCATAAAGTTTAGTTATTGCAATGTTTCTTCTTCTTGTTTCCGACAACGATTTGTTTACATCAAGCTTTCTGGGCGGCAAAACGGTAAGCTTTATTTTTCTTTGTCTTTTAATTTTGGCTTTCGCACCGAAATAAGAAAAGTCGGAATACTGTATTCCTTCTATACATATCGGCAATATATCGGCATTACTTTTGTCGGCGATAACCGCAGGACCGGGATAAACTTTCATAAGTCCGCCGGTAGTTGTAATTCTGCCTTCAGGAAATATTACCACACTTTGTCCTTTTTTTATCTCGTCAATTATCGATTTTACAACCATAACGTTGGTGTTGTCTACGGGGAAATATTTTATCATGTTCAAAAACGGT
Organism: Endomicrobiaceae bacterium; assembly: GCA_045586665.1. Taxonomy (GTDB): domain Bacteria; phylum Elusimicrobiota; class Endomicrobiia; order Endomicrobiales; family Endomicrobiaceae; genus Ruminimicrobiellum. The sequence goes on from JAZNAT010000096.1 coordinate 7,193, forward strand.
TTTACCCAAAACTTTTTGGTTACGTCGGTATTTATTGCAAAAGCAAGTTTTTCGCCGAACGTTACCGAAAGTACTATACCGTCTATTAAAGAAGTATGGTTTGCAATAATCAACGTGCCGCCTTTACATTTTTCAAAATATTGCATACCTTCAACTTCAACGTTATAAAAAATATCAATAACTTTTTTAGTTATCATTCTTAAAAAATGTGCAGGAAGTAGCGAACATATATATAACGACGCCACGACGTTAAACAGTGCAATAAAACTTAAAATTACCGGAAACGACAATCCCATTTTAACGAACGTATAGCAAACCGAAGCTCCGGCAACCATAAACAAAACGTTGACGATATTGTTTGCTGCAAATACTCTCGCTCTGATTTTTCTGTTAGCCAAAACCTGCAACATCGTTATTAAAGGAACTATGTACAACCCTGCAAACAGAGAGTATGCGAAAACATCTATTATTATTCTTATTCCGGTAAATGTCGAAACAAATTCCGACAACAAAATGTTGCTGGACAACGCCGTACTTACGTAGTCCGCACTGAACGACAAATCAACTATAAAGACCGTCATAAGAAGAGCCGATATCGGAACATACTTTACGGACACTTCTTTTTTTAGTAAAAAGTACGCTAAAAGCGAACCGACAAAAACGCCCGATGCAAGAAGCGATGCCAAAATTATATACAAATCCTGTTGCCCTTTCAAAATAACGGTTGCAAAGTTAGGCATGTGGTAAACCAAAATAACGCCTACAAACCAAAACCATGATATACCTAAAATACACAAATATATGTCTCTGTTATATTTGAAATAAGACATATTTTTAAATGTCGTTTTAATAAAATTTTTCGATATGTCAAATTTTTGCGTATTCGACTTTAACGGCGGTATAAACAACGAAGCCGTAACGCCTAAAACGGCAACGGTTAAAAATATCAGCAAAAGCAAATTTTTATCAACGGAATAAACCAAAATACCGCAGATGATGCCCAACAATATTGAAACGTACGTACCGGCTTGTATAAGGCTGTTACCTGCGACAAGTTGTTCATGTTCCAAAATTTCAGGTAAAACGCCGTACTTCACAGGTGCAAAAACAGCCGAAAATACTCCCATAAGAAACAGTACCGCCAACAAAATCCAAACATTGTTTAACAAGAATCCGGCAACGGCAACAAGAACAAGAAACAACCGTGCGATTTTTACCGTTTTTATAACGATATCTTTTCTGTACTTGTCGGCAATTTCGCCGGAAACAGCCGAAAACAAAAGTGCCGGCAACATAAACACCGAAATTAAAGAAGAAACTATTAAATATCTTGTTTCGGGAGAAAAATAGCTTGTGCCAAGCATTATATATGTAGACAACGCTATTCTGAAAAAATTGTCGTTAAAAATTCCTAAAAATTGGGCAACATAAAAAGAAAAATACGTTTTGTTAAAAAATATCTTTGTTATCTTTTTCATAAGCATTTTACGTATAAAACGAAGTTAAAAATATAAAATATATAATTTTATAATTTTATAAAAATACGACCGTGTAATCAAGAAAACGGCGGATACGCCGTACAAAAAGTTCCGCTTCTTCGTTATTCTATACATCCTTAACGCATTTTTATATAATATATAGTATTATGGACAAAAAAATAGTTTTAATCAGCGATTTTGACGGAACCATATCGAAAAAAGACTTTTTTTATATGGTTATAGACAACCTTTTAACCGACAAAAAAAGTGCGCTTGCACCGTGGCAAGAATATCTTAAAGGAAACATCAAACATATAGACGCGCTTAGCGGAATATTTTCACAAATACGTCTTTCTCAACCGGATTTTGACAAATTCATATCGACTATAGAAGTTGACGAACGGTTTTACGATACGGCAAAATTCTGCAACGATAAAAAAATACCTTTTTACATTTGCAGTGCCGGCACGAAGTATTATATAGAAAAAAGAATTGCGGACGTTTTGCAAAAATATGAAATAACTTTAATTTCCAACGACGCGACATATACGCAAAAAGACGGTCTGCACCTTATACCGCCTGCAGAAAGCGTTTATTTTTATAACCCTAATACGGGAATTTCCAAAGAAGCGATAGTAAAAAAGTTTAAAGATGACGGTTATTTTACCGTTTATGCCGGCGACGGTAAACCGGACTTTAAAGCGTCAAAAATTGCCGATGCCGTTTTTGCAAAAGATTTGCTTTTAGAACTGTGCAAAAAAGAAAAAGTTAAAACACAAAAATTTGACGATTTCGGCGACATATTAAATTATATCGGAGAAAAATATGAACAATAAGGAAATCAGCATTCCTTCACTTTTAAAAATAGGCGACGGCAAAATATTTAAAATAGGCAAATATCTTTTTGATAGAAAGTTTATGAAAGTAGCTCTATTTTTCAGCGACGGGATAGAATCGCTTGTTGCCGACAAACTTTATTCCGGGTTTAAAAAATTTAACATTGAAACGGTGCATAAAGACACGATTTCAGACATAAATATAGAAAACGCCGTACATACCGCATTTAAAATACCGTCTGATACAAACGTCCTGCTCGGTATAGGCGGCGGCAAAGCGCTCGATTACGGAAAATACTGCGCACATATATTAAAACTGCCTTATATAAGCGTTCCGACTTCCGTATCTAACGACGGTTTTTGCAGTCCGAACGCGTCGCTTCTTGTTGCAGGGAAAAGAAAAAGCGTAAAATCCACAATCCCTTACGGAGTGGTTGCCGACCTTGAAATAATATCAAACGCACCGATATCGTCTCTTTATTCGGGACTGGGAGACATTATCGCAAAAATGACTTCGCTGTATGACTGGAAACAGGCTTTTTTAAAAGGGTATGAAGATTTTAACGATTTTTCCGGTCTTATATCGTACAACTCGCTGGACATAGTTTATCAAAACAAAGACTTGAAAATACAAGACCACGAATTCAAATATAAAATGGTAAATTCTCTTCTATTAAGCGGGATAGCTATGGAAATAGCCGGATCTTCCAGACCTGCAAGCGGCAGCGAACATTTAATATCGCACGCGCTTGATGCCACGCTTAAAAAACATAAAATGCACGGTTTGCAAGTCGGTATTGCGACGTATTTATGCTCTTTGTTACAGAATAACCGTGCAAATGAAATAAAAGATTTTCTGTTAAGAACCGGATTCGTAAACTTTGCAAAAAAAGAACCTTTGAACAAAAAGGATTTTATAACCGCATTGAAAAAAGCTCCTTCAATAAAACAAAATTATTATACCGTACTGTCGGAAAAAGATTCTTTTGAAAAAGCGGTTGAATTTTTAAATACGGACGAAATTTTAAAGCAGCTTATAATTTCTTAGTTTAACAAACTTTTTATTGCATCCGCAACGTTTGACGCTATAACTGCGTTACCTAAATCCGTACAATGCCCGAAATCACCTGCAAATAAGTCTGTAAAAATTTCTTCCAAAGTTTTTTCTTTTAACAACTTTTTAAACCTTTGTTCGTTATCGACAAACGAAACGTCCGGTTTGTCCGAAAATATGATTTTTAACGTTCCCGTAGGTCTTACGGGGTACTGCATGGCTACAAGTTTTATACTGTTTTGTCTGCAAATGTCGTACAATTTGTTATAATTGTCAACGGTTATCTGTAAAGTGCTTTCCTGCAAAACTTTTTTTTGCAGTTTAAAATATTTATCGGCTTTTTTAAAATTTCCGTTACGAATCAAAGCGGTTGCGTTGCTTCCTATAACTCTGTCTTTATAGATTATGTCATCGTTTATATCGGCATTATCGTAGGATATCTCGTCAACGATTTTCGCAAGGTCATACATTTTCAAATCTAAAAAACACCGTACATGGCTTATAAATGCCCACGGATCTTTTGCATACAACCGTTTAAACAATTTTATATTGTCGGGCGGAAACAACTTTTTTATCATATCTTTATTTTCTGCTTTTGATAAAACAAAAAGTATTAAGTTTATATCAAAATATTTATCTTTTTCAATTGCCGAAAGTACCGCTTTTTCGGCTTCTTTAATATCGGCTTTTCCTTTATCGGATTCGTATCCGTTAAGATATGCTCTGTTAACGTAACTTCTTGCCAAAAGTTTAACCGTTTTTATTGAGTTTTGCGGGTACGTCTTTAACAAACTTTTCAGTACGATTACCGCTTCGTCGTACTTGTTCTCATTATAGCATTGAACGGCAGCCGAAAAAAGCAAATCAAAGCTCTTAAGGGCGGAAAAATTTTTTTCCTCTTTTTTTAACGACAAATGTCGTTTTATAAGATAGATAAGTTTAAAAATTTTTAACGGAAATTTTTTAATTTTCATAACGTCCGAATTGCCGTCGTTTATGCCCATCATGGAAACTATTATGTCGGGCTTGTAACGCAAAATATAGTCAGGCACGTTTTTTATTATAACGGAAGTGTTTGTAGCTTTCACGCCTTTATCGATTATAACGAACTTTTTGTTCAAATTCCTCTTTTTAAGTTCTTCTTCAAGAAATTTCGGCCACTGCCCGTCGGTAGTAGATTCCCCCAAACATAAAACGGTAATGCTATCTTTCGTTTTAAACGCAAAATTTTGTTCGGCCTTTTTTATTTTTTCAAAATAAAAAGATG
>JAZNAT010000097.1:0-6041 GCA_045586665.1 Endomicrobiaceae bacterium
AATTTACAAAAAAAATATCTTATAAAATTTAATTTACAAAGAGATATTTTAATTAAACTGGCTGACAAATTTAATATAAACTTAAATATAGATTTTGCATCATTAGATACGGATGTAAACAAAGATAGTAATATTAAAGATTTTTTATGTAAATTTTGCTTGCTTCCTTGGAAAAAAATGTATATAAGGTTCAACGGGATTGTTACAATAGATTGCAGATGTCCTAACATTGGCATTTTATCAAAATATATAACTAAAGATTTTTTAATTGATAATATATGGAATGGCAAACAAATGCTTAATTATAGAAATAAAATTATTAATAATGATTTAAAAGATATTAAGAGAAGATGCCTTTCCGATATATCTTTAAGAAAAGGATAAAGATGAGTAAAGATTTTTATTTGCAAGGGACGGATAAAGAAAAAGAACATTTCTCAGGCAATGAGGGAGTTTCTTTCGAGTGGAATATAATTTATGAATGTAATTACAGATGTTCTTATTGTATATTTTCAGGTAAATGGGAAGAGTACGGTCCTAGAACTGTTTATAAGTCTGTTGAAGAATTATTGGAAATTTGGGACAGAATTTATGATTTGTATGGAAGAACTTCAATAGTCTTTACCGGCGGCGAACCGACGATTTATCCTAACTTTTTTGAGTTTATATCAAAATTGTCTCAAAAACATTACCCTATAAATGTTTCGAGCAACGGTTCCGGAGATTTAAAAAAACTATGCGAACTTTGCGACAATAAAAAAGTTTCCGTATCTATAAGTTTCCATCCGGAATTCGACAATGCACAGGAAGTTTTAAAAAGAGCAAAATATTTAAAAGAACACGGATTTTTAGCTGAATTTATAAATTATTGCTGCTGGCCTGAGAATATTCCAAAACTTATGGAATATGTGGAAATGTTTAAAAAAGAAGGTTTTGTTATAAAGGCAATTCCTTTTTGCGGGCAGTATAACGGTAAAAATTATCCAGATTCTTATACCAAAGAAGAAAAAGAAATTTTAGGTATAAATGAAGTTTGGGAACAAAACGTTAAAAGAAAAGGAACTTTATGTGCTGCAGGTCAAAAATCGGCTTTGATTTTTCCTGACGGAAAAGTTGCAAGATGCGGACAAATCGGGGAAAGAAGTTTAGTCGGAAATATATTTGATAAAGAGTTCAAACTTTTAGACAAACCGCAGGAATGCGACGTTGATATGTGTCCTTGTTTGAAAGCCGTGGACGTCGAATAATTTTTGTAAAGGGAGCAACATGAATATAGAAGAACTGAAACAAAAAATGAAAGTTTTGCCTAAATATCCGAGAATTTATCCTCCATATAAAGTTCATTGGAATTGGGATATATCTTTTAAATGTAACTATAAATGTTCTTATTGTGAAGTTGTTAGAAGAGATGAGGAGTTTAATACTCAAATTGCAGATACGGATAAATGGAGAGAAGTTTGGGATAGAATTTTTGATAATTATTGGTGTACACACGTAAGGTTTTCCGGCGGCGAACCGACAATTTATCCTAATTTTTTACCGTTTTTGGGAATGCTCCTTGAAAAACATACGGTGGATATTACGACAAATTTAAGTTTTCATTTAAACAAGTTTTTGGACAAAGTCAAACCGGGAGGCCTTTCCATATCGGCGAGTTTTCACCCTGAACATACCGATTTTGAAACTTTTTTTGAGAAACTAAAATACTTGCATTTTCACGGATTTCCGTCTACACTATCTTATGTCGGCTATCCTCCTCATTTGGATAAAATACCGGAGTATAAAAAAAGACTTGAAGATTTGCAGATGTATTTTAAGATTATTCCTTTTATAGGGAACTATAAAGGTAAAAAATATCCGGAAAGTTATGACTGTCGTGAAAGAAGGTTGCTGGAAGGATTTGCTACGGACTCTAAAGACGAGCATTTGAACGAAATGAATTCCAGATGGATGGAATGGAGAGTTGAAAAAGAAGAGAACAAAGAAACGAGAGATACTAAAATAAAGTTGGGAAAACTTTGCAGGATGGGACAGATGTATGCAAAAATTCATCCGGATTTGACCGTTACAAGATGCTGTGCGGGATACCATGGACAGTCTTCCGGTTCACTGGGTAATCTTTTAAATAAAAACTTTTTGTTACAAAATGAACCTCACCCATGTAACGTTGAATACGATTGCCCGTGTTTTAAAGGAATGTTTGTCGGTGAAGAAGAAGAAAAATGGGAACCTTTGTGGGAATCTTTGGATCATCCCGTATATAAAGTTGAGTATATGAAAGAATATGCAAAATATTTAAAGGAACAAGGTAAAAAGTAATTATGGATAAAATTCAAAATAGAGCGAATATTCCGCCTAACAGATGTTTTTTTACGTGGGATATACATTATGCATGTAATTTCAGATGTGCATATTGTTTCTTTTATCACAGCTGGGATGATGAAATGAAAAAGAACAGGTATCCGGGATTGGAAAAATGGAAACAAATATGGGACGATATTTACGAAAAATACGGTGGCGGACATGTTCATATTTCCGGCGGTGAACCGTTTTGTTATCCCGATATTTTTGAGATAACGAAACATCTGATAAAAAATTTTACAGTAGAATTCGATACTAATTTATCTTGGGATGTAGATAAGTTTATGTCTATGATAGGACCTGAAAAAGTAAAATTTGCTGCAAGCTTTCATCCTCAATTTGCAAATTTTGAAGAACATTTGATTAAAATAAAAAAATTGAAGGATGCAGGATATGATTTGGGAATAAATTATGTTGCTCATCCTACACAGCTTGAAAAAATGCCTTACTATAAACAAAAGTTGGATGAAATACACGTTTCGCTAGACGTAATGCCTTTTAGGGGAAAATATCAAGGAAAAGAGTATCCTATAAGTTATACGGAAGAAGAAAAACGTTTCATAGAATCGGTAGATAAAAATACGGCATCAAGAATGCTGGAAGCATACGCTCCGAAGGAAAAAAATAGAGAAAATAAAGTTGATACGGAAAAACAAGATATTAAAACTGATAATGAAATTATAAAAAAAGAAGAAAAAGAATCGAAAGATTCTACCGCACATTATGCTAAAACCAATAAAAATTATCATAAACTTTGCAGAATGGGACAGATGTATACGAAAATTCTTTCCAACGGAAACGCTTACAGATGTTGTTTACAAAAAGAAGATGGCTTATTGGGTAATTTAATAGACGGTACTTTTAAATTTTATGAAGAACCTAAAATTTGTGTTTATGATAAATGCCCGTGCTGGGTTGCGATGATTACAAACGAAGAGGAGAATTGGCTGTTCCATTGGAAAACTCCTAAGGTACGACCATATTTAAACAAATGATAGAATTCGATTGGCTTATACATTACAGATGTAATTATAAATGTTATTATTGTTTTTTTGCAGAACATTGGGATTATGTAGAAAAGAAAAACGTTAAAATTCACTATTCAAAATGGGTAGAAGCGTATAAAAGAATATATAATAAATATGGGGATTTAAAAATTATAATAACCGGCGGTGAACCGGCAATTTTTCTTAACTTTCAGGAATTGATAATAGATTTGAGTAAGTTTACGCAAGTTTCTTTTGATACAAATCTTTCTTACAGTAAAGAAAAATTGGAAAGTTTGGTAAGTCAAGTAGACCGCTCAAAATTGTTTATAGGTGCAAGTTTTCATCCGATTTTTGCCGAGTTAAATGATTTCTTTGAAAAAATGATGATTCTTAAAAAATATAACGTTGACTGCAGAGTACATTTTGTTACTCACCCTAATCAAATAAAAATATTGCCGAAAGCCAAAGAATTGTTTTCTTCTCAAAATATAAGGTTTGTTCCTATACCGTTTAGAGGAGTATTTAAAGGTAAACAATATCCTGCGGCATTTACAAAAGAAGAAGAAGAAATCATATACGGTGTAACACAAAATTTAATAGAAAAAGATAAACAATGGTCAAATGTTCAAGTGGAGCAAGTTGACAGTAAAGATAAATTGTGCAGAGCGGGACAGATGTATGCCAGGGTAGATTGTGACGGAACGGTATATCCTTGTGCGCATGATTTTAAAGAAACCGGCGGTAAAGTCGTTATAGGAAATATTTTAAATGAGGATTTTGCAATGAGAAAAGAGCCTATGTTATGCAGTCATGACAAATGTCCTTGCGAATTCAGGTGGATAGTAAAATGAAAAATAAAATAAGATTTTCTTGGGATTTACATTGGATGTGCAATTACAGATGTCCGTACTGTTGGTGGCACGGGAAATGGGACGAGTTTTCAAAAAGAAGCGTTTATCCCGGTCTTGAAAAACTAGTTCAAATATGGAAAAGAATATATGATTTATATGGTGAGTGCCATTTGGAAATTGCCGGCGGAGAGCCGTCAATTTATCCCGACTTTGAAGATTTTATATTGGAATTGTTAAATTATCATACCGTTTCAATAATGACGAATTTATCTGGAAGCTTTGATAAACTCATTAACGATAAAACGGGTAAAGTCAGAGAAAAATTTAAAATGGGTGCAACTTTTCATCCTTTATTTGCAAAAATAGAAGAGTTTTTACCGAAGGCAAAAAAAATTAAGGAAGCCGGAATGTCTATCGGTGTTCTTTATTTATCTTATCCTCCTCAAATAGAAGAAATTCCGAGATTAAAAAAATTATTTGCCCATAATGATATATATTATTCTACATCAACGTTTTGGGGAAGATATAACGGTAAGAAGTATCCGGATTCTTATACGGATGAAGAAAAGAAAATAATCGGTATAGCCATAGGTGAAAGAGAGAATAAAAAATTTCAAACGGAACCTTTAATAACTAAAGGTAAATTGTGTAATGCAGGACATACTTATGCTTTAATTCATCCCGACGGTGAAGTGTTACCGTGCGGTGGAGCGACAAGAGAAGGTAAACAGGTGATTTTAGGCAATATTTTTGATCCGAATTTTGAGTTGTTGGATAAGCCTGAACCTTGCCCGTCACATGATTGTGCCTGCAACGAATGGGCATTTTTAATGGTGGATAAAAAATAGGAGATAAAATGAAAACATTCGGCTGGGATTTATGTCACAGATGTAATTATAGGTGTCCTTATTGCGGTGTATGGAAAGATCATCCCGAACTTGATGTTATTTTATCTCCTCAAGAATGGGGAAGAATTTGGAACAGAATATATGATGTGTACGGGAAATGTCATTTGTATATCTCCGGCGGAGAACCGTCGGTATATCCTAATTTTTATGAAATAGTTGAAGTTATTGCATCAAAGCATTTTCCGGATATTTGTACAAATTTGTCATGGGATGTAGATAAACTGATAAATAAATTTACTCCTGAAAATTTAAGAATTTCGGCTACATTTCATCCTTCAATGGCGAAATTTGAAGATTTTTTTAATAAAGCCGTCAAAGCAAAAAAATTTTTAGCCGATAGGCAAATTTATTATGTTTGTTTCCCTAATCAAATAAAAACTATGCCGGAAAGAAGTGCGAAATTTAAAGAAGAAGGAATAAAACTTATTCCTTTACCTTTAAGAGGCGATGGGTTTACTTTAAATTCCGATGAAGAGAAAAAAATTATAGAAGATTTAAGTCCGTATAAGGGTTCGGAAAAAATAGAGTATCAGTTACAAAATATGTCACCTAAAGGTAAATTGTGCAGAGCGGGACACGATTATGCGGTTATAAGAGTTGACGGAACCGTTGACAGATGCAGTCAATATAAAGACGGAGTTATCGGGAAAATAAGAGACGATAATTTTTCTCTTTTTAAAGAAAATAAAAAATGTGAGAAAGATTATTGCCCGATAGAATCTCAATGGATAATAAAATGAATGAATTGTATATTGAGTTAGAACAGGCTAAAAAGTTTACAATTAATAACCAATTGGAAAAAGCTCTAGAAATATTGCAAGTATTATTAAAGAAGTATCCGCGTCAAGAATGCATTATTTTCGAGATTGGTAAAATATATATAATTAAAAATAGATATCAGATGGGAATAGAATATTTAGAAAAAATAAAAA
>JAZNAT010000098.1:0-10781 GCA_045586665.1 Endomicrobiaceae bacterium
CGCCGTGCGCAGCCATACCGCCGTAAGTATCAACGATAATTTTTCTGCCGGTAAGACCGGTATCGGCCTGAGGACCGCCCACCAAAAATTTGCCGGTAGGATTAATATATATTTTAGTTTCTTTATCGATATATTTACCTACGACAGGCTTTATAACTTTATCAAAAATTTCTTCTTTTGCTTTTCTTGTAATTTGTTTTTTAGTTTTGTCCAAAATTTCGTCCGTATGCTGAGTGGAAATAACCACGGCTTCAACTCTGTACGGTTTCCAGTTTCTGTATTCCACCGTTACCTGCGATTTTCCGTCGGGACCTAGATATCTTAAAATATTTTTTTTTCTGACTTCGGTAAGTTTTAATGCAAGCTTGTGTGCCAACATTATCGGAAGAGGCATCAATTCTTTCGTCTCTTTACATGCAAAACCTATCATTAACCCTTGATCGCCCGCACCGCCGATATCTACTCCTTGAGCAATGTCGGGAGACTGCGTATTGATTGTGTCCATTATCGCACAGGTTTTATAGTCAAATCCGTACTTTTGGTCAGTATAACCGATATTTTTTATAGCCTCTTTTATAATTTCTCTTTTATTTATTTTTGCCGTCGTGGAAATCTCTCCTCCGACAATTAAAAGTCCGTTTGAAATAAACGTTTCACAAGCAACTCTTGCTTTTTCGTCCTGTTTTAAAATAGCGTCAAGTATGCTGTCGGAAACGACGTCGCACACTTTATCAGGATGTCCTTCCGTTACGGATTCCGACGTAAACATCCATCCCTTTTGTTCGTTGTTGTTTTCCATAGTTTACACCCCTGCATTATTTTACTTTATATTAAACAATAAACCGTTATAAACCGACAATCTTCCCGGAACTTTCGTCCCTATTATGCTTGAATAAAGTCTCGCATTTTTACCTATGACGATATTGTTCCATATTATCGAATCTTTTATTACGGCATCATCCTGTATTTTAACGTTATCACCTATAACCGTTCCGTTATCAATTACCACGTTTTTACCTATACAACAATTTTTGCCTATCAAAGATTTGCCTATAAATTTTACGCTTTTGTCTATTTTACAGTTTACATCGGCTATAACTTCGGTATTTTTTATTTTTTTACCGTTTAACACAATCGAAACTTTACCGAACAACGCATCGTTTACGCCTTTTTTATATTCTTCTATATTGCCGATATCTGTCCAATGACCGTTCATCAAATATGCATAAATGGGTTTTTTCAATTTTAAAAGTTTCGGCCACAAATCTTTGCCGAAATCATAGAAACCGTCCGGAATATATCTGAATATCTCCGGCTCAAAAATATATATCCCCGTATTTACCGTATCGGAAAATACCGCCCCCCACGTCGGTTTTTCAACAAAATCCACTATTTTGTTAAATCTGTCGGTCAACGTTATACCGTAAGCGAATTTCGTTTCAATACTTTTCAATACCATCGTTGCAAGCGCCTTCTTTTTTTTATGAAAAGCCACTGCCGCCGTCAAATCTATGTCGCTTAACCCGTCGCCCGACATAACGATAAAAGTGGAATCGAAAAACTTTTTACATTTTTTTAGTCCGCCAGCGGTACCCAGCAACGTTTCTTCGTAAGAATATTTTATGTCTATATCGAACTTTTTACCGTCACCGAAATAATCAGTTATCATTTCCGGCAGCGTGTGCAGATTCATCATAACGGAACTTACGTTATGTTTTTTTAAGTTGTTTATCGTATGTTCTATTACGGGCTTGTTTAACAGAGGTATCATAGGTTTAGGACATTCAAACGTTAACGGTCTGAGTCTTGTTCCCGCACCTGCAGCCAAAATAAAAGCTTTCATAAAATACTCCATACTTTTGAAGATTAGATGATTTGAAGATTGGATGCTTTGAAGTTAATTTGTAAAATTTGCTTCGCAAATTTTGTTATTATTCAACTTTCCTCTTTTCTTCCACCCTCCTAATCTTCCATTCTTGCGAAATCGCAAAGTGATTTTTTTATTATACTATTTACAGATGAATAAGACAAGGTTTTCAATTGCCGATTTCTCGTCGGATTTTCCCGTTTTTAGCGCAACGTCGGTTTTTAAAATTTCTTTCAAACAATTTTTCAAATGAACAAGACAGTATTTTGATAAGTTAGCCGAATATTTGTTTTGAAAAAAAGAGTAAACTCTCACGTAATTTAAAGCGTCCTGTACGGAATAATTTTTTTCTTCTATCAAACTTTTTGCAATCAAAAGTTTTCTTACGGCAGCCGATATTGAAGATAAAAGAGTAATACCCTTTTCGCCCGTTTGCAGCATCTTTTCTATAATAAACAACGAATATTTCAAATTTTTTTCTTCTATTGCATTAGTCAACATAAAAATGTTTATCTCTTTCGTAAAACCGCTTATTTTAACGAAATCCTGTACAGTTACGGAAGGTTTTTCTTTTCCCAAATAAAGAGAGATTTTTTCTATTTCGTTCGATATGTTTTGCAAATCAAGACCAGTATCGTTTATAATCTGCTGCACGACTTCATAGTCGGCACTTTTACCGCGAACGGCAAACTCTTCCTGTATAAAAGCTCTTACGTCTTTTTCATACATCTTTTTGCAGTCAACACAAAAACATGTATCGCTTTCTTCACATAAGGCTATCAAATCTTTTCTTTTTGACGTAGAATTTTTTATTTTTTCCGGAAAAATTATAATAAAACATGCGGTCGATACGGGATTTGTTACAGCTTTTGAAATTTTTTTATAATCGTCATTTTTAAGTTTGTTTGCCGCTTTTAAAATTATAACTCTTTTATCCGTCAAAAAAGGTAACGTTTCTACGGCATTCAAAATATCTTCTGCGGAACTTTCCGTCGCTTGAAAGACTTCTCTGTTCAAATCGTCGGTATTTATAGTTTTTTCTATTCTTTTAAGACAGTCTTCCAACAAAAAAGTTTCTTCCCCTGCCAAAAAATATACCGGATAAATTTTTTTTGCGGATAAATTTTTTCTAAACATCGATACGGTTGAAAATTTCATTTAAAAACCTCTGTACACGTAAACGAAAAAAAGCAGTATTAATGCCGCATAAATTCCGGCAAAAACGTCGTCCAAAATTACACCTAAAGAATTTTTAATCTTTTTATCGGCATAACTTACCGGAAAAGGTTTTGTTACGTCAAAAATTCTAAAAAGCACAAACCCGATAAAATATAACATCCAATTATAATCGTCTCTCAATTTATCGGCAACAAACAAAAAAGTTACCGATTGTCCTATAAACTCGTCTATAACGATAAAGGACGGATCATGCTCGGTATAATGCAACACTTTTTTTACGGCAAAAAACGCAATTACAAAACTTACAAGTATCGTCAAAATAAGCCCGTACAAACCGAAATTGTAACATATGACAAAAATTACCGGCAAACTTACAAGAGAGCCGAACGTACCCGGAGCTTTAGGAAAATATCCGGAATAAAAAAGAGTTGATATGAGAAATGCCGCTTTTTTTGTCATTTTTATAAATTTATATCACGTATTTTTGAAACTTTATTCGTTTCATTAAAAATTTCAACATACTTTTCTTTCATTTGCAGCGCTTTGTCCGTATCGCCTTTATATTTATACAATAACGCCAAATTGTAATATATATTCGGATTATTTTTATCCGAAAACAACGCATTTAAAAACATTTTTTCCGCTTTATCCAAATCTCCCGTTTTCGTATATAAAACCGCCAAATTGACGTAATGTTTTGAAAAATTTTTGTTAAGTTCTATCGCTTTCAAATATCTTTCTTCGGCCTGCCCGTACATTTTTCTTTCCATAAAAAGTCCGGCAACCATAGCATTTGTAATATCCGAGTCGGGCGAAGAAATAAAAGCGTTTACCCAAAAAACTTCCCTGTTTTCAAACTTATTCTCATAAAAATATGCAGTAACACAAAAAAACAAAAAAAACGGTAACGACACAAATATAATTTTATTTATTTTATCATATTTATTTATTATTTCTAACAATACGATTAAAATTCCTATCAGAGACAAATAAATTCTGTGGTCATAAAAATGGTTTTCGGGCATTAAAAATGTCGGAAACAAAAAAACAAAGAACCACCCGAACCCGAACAAAACCGTCTTAAAATCGTATTTGCCTTTAAACTTCAAAAACAATAAAACGAACATACATATTGACGCAATACAAAGAAAAAAATCCGTTTGAAGACGTGAAGGAAAGACTGACAATTTTACGGGAAAGAATATATTTGCAAAATATTTTGTCAACGACGACAACGAAAAAACAAAATTTTTTATCAACATATGAAAATTCAAAGAAATCGGCTGATAACTTAAAACGAAATTTCTGTACACCAGATAAACGGCGGTTATAAAAAACCAAAAAATTACAAAATGGAAAGTTTTTTTCAAATTTTGTTTTTTGTACGAAAAAAAAACAAAATAAAAAAGAGGCGTAACCGCTGCAGTTTCTTTTGTAAGCAAAGACAACGCAAAAAAACATAAATGTAACACATAAAACGTCTTTTTACCGTCATCAAAATATTTAACGAGAAAATAAAACGATAAAACTACAAACAATGTCAACATGGAATCGTTTCTTCCCGGTATCCATGAAACCGCCTGCACTATTGCAGGGTGACAGGCAAACAACAAACATAACATAAAAGTTTTTTCCCTGTCATATTTTAAAGTTAAAAAAATAAAAATTGAAAATACGGTAAAAAGATGTATTAGAATGTTTGTAATGTGATAACCTTCAGGATTTATACCGTACAAATATTTTTCTGCAAGGAAAGTTAAATTTAATAAAGGTCTGCAGAATTTATCCGTTTCTTGTCCGAAGACGGTATCTTTAAAAATATTTTTTATGTTGGAAAAAGCCAAATAGTCCTGCTTGTCCAAAATCAAAACGTCGTCGTCATAATATGTCCAGTCGAAAAACAGACTTTTTCCGTATAACGAAAAAATAACGACGGCAAAAATTAAAAATGCCGCAACGTTAAAACGATTATTAAAAAAATTTTTTACTTTGTCATACATATTAAAATTTTCAAGTTAAAAAGCCGAGCAGTTGAACGTTAAAGTTTGAAATAAAAATTTTCCGTCCGAACCGCTCGGCTTATAAACAATTTTTATAAAACAAAATTTTATAACACTACGTTTTTAACTTTCGTTACGCCTTCGATTTTTGCAACTTTTGCAATTACCTCGCCCGAAACTTCTCCGTCGACTTCCAAAACGGTTATCGCCTGTTTACCCGTTTCTTTTCTTCCGACGTTCATACCTGCAATGTTTATTGAAGCCGCCCCTATTACCGTTCCCAACGTTCCTATAACTCCGGGTTTGTCGGTATTGTTTATAAATATTTTGTGACCTTCCGGTTTAACGTCGACATTTAATCCGTCTATTGAAACTATTCTCTGCTGTTTGTCGAACAAAGTTCCCGACATCGAAAATTCGCCTTTATCGGTTTTTACTTTTGCAAGAATCAAATTGTTGTAATCTTTGCAGTCTCTGACAATAGCTTCTTTTACAGCTATTCCTCTTTCTTTTGCTACGGAAGTAGCATTAACGGAATTTATTTTCAAATCCAAAATTTGTCCCAAAATACCTTTAAGGTATGCAACGGTCAACGGGTTGGTTTTAAATTCCGAAACGGCACCGCAATAACTTATTTCGATTTCGGAAATTCCGCCTTCGACGATTTGTCCTTGGAACGAACCTATTTTATCGGCAAGTTCGATGTAAGGCATCATTTGTTTTTGAGATTCCCAATCTACCGTTGCAACGTTTACGGCGTTTCTTATAAGACCTTTCGTAAAGAAATCTATAACTACTCCTGCCATTTCGACCGCAATTTTAACCTGAGCTTCTTCGGTAGATGCGGCCAAATGAGGTGTCGTTATTATACCTGGCGTAGTTTGAACCGACCAGTCAACGGGAGGTTCTTTTACGAATACGTCCAAAGCCGCATTTGCAACTTTACCGGACTTAACTGCTTCAATCAAATCGGCATCGTTTATTATCGCACCTCTTGCACAATTTATAATTCTTACTCCGTCTTTCATTTTTGCTATATTTGCGGCATTTATCATACCTTTAGTATCGTCGGTCAAAGGAGAATGTATCGACAAATAGTCGGCTTGTTTGAAAACTTCGTCCAATGTCGTCAATTCTATACCGTTATTTTTTGCAACTTCGGCATTTGCAAACGGATCGTAAGCGACGACTTTCATACCGAAAGACAAAAGCCTTTTTGCAACTTCGTTACCTATTCTGCCCAAACCTATAAGTCCGAGCGTTTTACCGAAAATCTCATTACCCATAAACTTTTTCTTTTCCCATTTCTGAGACTGCATCGAAGCGACAGCTGCAGGAATGTTTCTTGCCATAGAAAGAATAAGCCCTATCGTATGTTCGGCAACGGAAATCGTGTTTCCTCCGGGAACGTTTGCAACGACGATACCTTTTTGAGTTGCCGCTTGTTTATCGACATTATCTACGCCAGTTCCGGCTCTTCCTATAAACTTAAGTTTTTGTGCGGCTTCTATGATTTCGGACGTAACTTTAACTTCCGAGCGGATTATCAAACCGTCATAATCTTTTATGACTTCTTTAAATTTTTCCGGAGAAGGCTTTGCACAAACTTCAACTTTAAAATCAGGATGATTCAAAAGCTGATCCAATCCTTCCTGGCTGTCGTAAGTCATCAAAATCTTATACATTTTTCAACTCTCCCATTTATCAAATTTATTTTTTATGTTTCGTACCTTTTTTTTGTCAAAAGCATATTTTATAACTTCATCCATATGTTTTACCGGAATCATTCTTATTTTCTTTTTCACGTTTTCGGGAATATCCGATAAATCCTTTTTATTCCCGTCAGGGAAAAGTACCGTATCTATACCTTCTCTATATGCGGCAAGCACTTTTTCTTTTAATCCGCCGATAGTAAGAGCTCTTCCTCTCAACGTTATTTCTCCGGTCATTGCAAGTTTCTTTCTCACCGGTTTATTCATACAAACCGACGCCAACGCCGTAGCCATTGCAAGTCCTGCGCTCGGTCCGTCTTTAGGAACGGCACCTTCAGGCACATGAACGTGAAAATCGGTATCTTTAAACATATTTTCTTTTATGCCCATCTTTTTAGCAGACGACTTTACATAAGTAAACGCCGCTTGAACCGACTCTTTCATAACGTCGCCCAACTGTCCGGTAAGATTTAACATCCCTTTACCTTTCATTTTGTTGACTTCTATGGTTAAGGTTTCACCCCCAACTTCTGTCCATGCAAGACCGGTAACTACGCCTATGTCATTTTCGGAAATTTTTTCTCTTTCATAGTGCGGAATACCTAAATATTTTTCAATATTTTTTTCACTTATAGTTACATTTTTTTTGTTCTCAAGTGCAAGTTCTTTTGCGGATTTTCTGCAAAGGTTTGCAATTTCTCTGTTTAAGTTTCTTACTCCCGCTTCTCTTGTATAACTTGCAATAACTTCTTTTATTGCACTGTCGTCGATTAAAACTTCGTTTTCCTTTAAACCGTGGTCTTTCATCTGTTTTTTTATTAAAAACTTTTTTGCTATTAAAAGTTTTTCTTCATCGGTATAACCGGAAAATCTTATAATTTCCAACCTGTCAAGCAATGTATTTGGAATATTATTTAAAGTATTTGCCGTCGTTATGAACATTACGTCGGACAAATCGTAATCCACGTCAAGATAATGGTCTCCGAAAGCGTAATTTTGTTCCGGGTCAAGCACTTCCAAAAGCGCTGCAGAGGGGTCTCCGCGCCAATCGCTGCCCATTTTGTCTATCTCGTCAAGTATAAATACCGGGTTTGAAGAACCCGCTTTTTTCATCGACTGTATGATTTTGCCGGGCATAGAACCGATATAAGTTCTTCTGTGACCTCTTATTTCGGCTTCGTCTCTGACTCCGCCCATAGAAATTCTTACGAAATTTCTGCCCAAACTTCTTGCAACCGACTTTGCTATTGAAGTTTTGCCTACGCCCGGAGGTCCTATAAAACAAAGAATCGGTCCTTTAATTTTCTTTACCCTGGACAAAACAGCCAAATATTCTATAATTCTTTCTTTAACTTTATCCAACCCGTAATGGTCTTGGTCAAGAATTTCTTTCGCTCTTACCAAATCCAAATTGTCTTTAGTCAACTTTTTCCATGGAAGGTCAAGCAGCCACTCTATATAAGTTCTTATAACGGATGCTTCAGGAGACTGAGGCATCATTTTTTCCATTCTTGAAAGCTCTTTTTCCGCCGTTTCTCTTGCTTCCTCGGACATTGAACTTTCTTTTATTTTCGCTCTTAACTCGTCAATTTCTTTTGTATTGTCGTCTTTTTGTTTGAGCTCTTTTTGTATAGCTTTCATCTGCTCGTTAAGATAATATTCTTTTTGGTTTTTCTCTATCTGTGTTCTTACTCTGTTTTGTATTCTTCTTTCAATATTTAAAATTTCAATTTCGGCATCTAAAATAGAAATTATTTTATTTAACCTTTTCAACGGGTCAACGGCTTCCAAAATCGCCTGTTTTTCGTTATTCTTTATTGAAATGTGAGACGCTATCGTATCTGCCAATTTTGAAGGTTCCTGAATATTTGAAACAGATATCGATATTTCCATAGGCATTCTCGGATTAAGTTTGACGTACTGTTCAAAAAGAGCAATCACTCTCCTCATCACGGCTTCGACTTCCGGAGTTTTTTCTATCGTTTCGTCAAAAATATTCAACCCGACCTCAACGTAACCTTTATCGTTAAGTTTAAATTCCGTCCACTGTGCCCTTGTAATACATTCGACAAGAATTTTTAATGTTCCGTCCGGCATTTTAAGCATTTGAAGAACTTCGCATATCGAGCCTATATTATATATGTCTTCCGGAGCCGGGTCTTCTATCTGCAGATTTTTTTGTGTAGCCACAAAAATGTAACGATTAGTCGTCATGGCTTCTTCCAATGCTCTTATGGACTTGTCTCTGCCGACCGCCAACGGCAACACCATAGCGGGAAAAACTACGACATCTCTTACCGGCAGCATAGGCAACACTTTCGGGATGTCACCGTTTTTCTTATCGTTTAAATTTTTTTCCAACTCGCTCATGCGCTCTCCTTGCTGTCTTTATACACAAATTTCGGCTTAGTTTTATTTCGTATCGTATCCAAATCAACTATGCACTGTTTTATTTTATCTTCGTGAAACATCTCAAACATGGTATCGGTCAATACTTCTTCTATCATAGACCTTAACCCTCTGGCTCCTGCCCCCTTTCGTATTGCTATTGAAGCCATCTCTTTTAATGCTTCCGATTCAAAAGTCAAATCTATGTTTTCCATCATAAACATTTTTTGATACTGTTTAATCAGCGAATTTTTAGGTTCGGTCAAAATGCGCACCAAATCCTCAACAGTAAGATGTTCCAAAGTGGAAACTACTGGAAGTCTTCCCACAAGCTCGGGGATAAGCCCGTACTTTATCAAATCGTGCGTTTCAGCTCGTTCAAAAATTTTATCTTTATTAACGAGTTTTTCTTCTTTTGTTGCACCGAATTCGTTGCTTACAAATCCGATATTTTTTTTGTTAAGTCTGTTTTCTATAACTTTTTCAAGTCCTGCAAAAGCCCCGCCGCAAATAAACAAAATATTGGTCGTATTGACTTTTATACATTCCTGCTGCGGATGTTTTCTTCCGCCCTGCGGAGGAACGTTTGCAACTGTTCCTTCTATTATTTTGAGCAAAGCCTGTTGAACTCCTTCGCCGGAAACGTCTCTGGTTATGGATTTGTTTTCCGACTTTCTTGCAATTTTGTCTATCTCGTCAATATAGACGATACCGCACTCCGCTCTTTTTACATCGTACGAACAATTTTGCAAAAGTCTTACCAAAATATTTTCCACATCGTCACCGACATAACCGGCTTCGGTAAGCGTAGTCGCATCGGCTATCGCAAACGGAACATCAAGCATTCTTGCAAGAGTCTGTGCAAGCAGAGTTTTGCCTGTTCCCGTAGGTCCCAACAACAAAATATTTGATTTTTGAAGTTCCACATCGGATTGCAAATCGTTATTTGACTGTATTCTTTTATAATGATTATAAACGGCCACAGACAAAACTTTTTTTGCCTTTTCTTGTCCGATAACGTAATTGTCCAAAAACTTTTTTATATCTTTGGGTTTGGGAACGGGTTTTATGGTACGCTTCATCTCCGAATGTTCAAGCCTGTCCAAAATTTCGTTTGAACTTCTTATACAATCGGAACAAATAATAGCGCCGCCGCCGCCGATAAACCTTTTACCGCTCGATTTGGGTTTACCGCAGAAAAGACATCTCTGTTCTCTTGTACCGTCGTTATTACCGTTATTGTTATTATTGTTGTTATCAGTCATATTTATTTTTTCCCGGAAACGATAACTTCATCTATCAAACCGTACTCTTTAGCTTCTTGTGCCGACATATAATAATTTCTCTCGGTATCGGCAATTATTTTTTCTCTCGGTTGCCCCGTATGTGCCGCCAAAATGTCGGCAAGTTTACTTTTCGTTAAAAGAAGCTCTTTGGTTTCGAGTTCAATTTCGGTAACCTGTCCGGACAAACCTCCTCCGTAAATTAAAGGTTGATGAATCATTATGCGGGAATGCTCCAGCGCATACCTTTTTCCTTTGCTTCCGGCTGCAAGCAACACCGCACCGAAAGACATCGCCATCCCCATACAAATAGTTGTTATCGGACTTTTGATATACTGCATCGTATCGTAAA
>JAZNAT010000099.1:0-10017 GCA_045586665.1 Endomicrobiaceae bacterium
ATTGATTATATCAAATTTTTATTTTTAAAAGTCTATGTTTGTCCGTTTTTATCTTTTTATGCTTTATTCATCCTGTCTGTTCGAATATTCACACATCAACAGCCCGAATATTTGTTGATATAATTTATAAAATTTGTTAAAATACAAGTCAAAATTAATTGATTACAGGGGGATGCGGTATATGTCAAAAAGAAGTATTCTTATTGCTTTACAAACACTATGCTTATGTTTTATTATATTTGCTGTTTCCGGTTGTTCAAATACCGGTGGCAGTAAAGATGAGGATGTTATCAAAGTATGGCATTGGATGACGGACAGACAGGAAGCTTTTGAAAAATTGACAAAAGATTATTATGAACAAACAGGAGTAAAAGTCGTATTTGAAACATATGCGCCCACCGACGTATATAAAAATAAAATAACCGCTGCAGCCAGCGGACATCTGTTGCCAGATATTTATAATCCTCAAAGCGATAAAAAAGAGCTGGCGTCATACATTAAAGCCGGTTATATTGCGGATTTAACGGATGAAATGAATACCGGTTGGAAAGATGTCTTTTTTGAAAAATCATTGATAGCAAACTCTTTTGAGGAAAATAACGAATGGGGTGTAAAGCCCGGTATTTACGGCGTGCCTTTGGACGTAAGTTCGTTAATGATTTATTACAATAAAGATTTGTTTAAACAGGCGGGACTTGATCCGGAAAAGCCTCCTAAAACGTGGTCCGAATTTATAGAAACCGGTAAAAAGTTAAGAGAAGCAGGTATTCAACCTTTCGTAAGCGGTTTCGGAGAGGCTTGGCTTATAGGTGCTTTTGCTTCTTCTTATCAATGGTCTTTATTCGGTAAACAAGGAATAATAGATACGATCGACGGAAAAATTCCTTATACGGATAACAGATGGTTGAGAATATTTCAATTGTTTGAAGAAATGAGAAACAACAAGATGTTTGCGTCCGGTATAGTTACTATGGTTAATAAAGACGCAGAAAGAACTTTTGCTACCGGCAGAGCTGCAATGACGTTTAACGGTTCATGGGGAGTAAACGTTTACAAATCGATGAATTCAACTTTAAATTACGGTATTATGTATCCGCCTTCTTTACCTGATGCAAAGTATCCTTTACTGGTTTTCGGAGGAGACGGCTCTTCGATGTTTGTTAACGGGGAATCTCCAAGAAAAGATAAAGCAATAGCTTTCTTAAAATGGTTTACACAAAGAGAGCAGCAGTCTTATTTGGCGGAAGCGACATTAAATATTCCTTCAAACAAAGAAAGCGCGCAAGATTTACCTGAGATATTGCAGGAATTTTCCAAGAGTATAACAAGAACTTTTGAAAACTTACCGAAATTGGAAGCATGGCAGGTAACCAACTATATAAATCTTAATTTGCAGTCGGTAATTATCGGTGAAAAAGATCCCGATAAAGCCGTTCATGAAGTTCAGGACGAAAAAATCAGACAAATGAAGGTGCAAAAATGATGAACGCATCCCCGAAAGAAAAAACGTTTAATATGCTGTTTATTTTGCCTGCTTTGGTGCTGTTTTTGGTTTTCAATCTGTATCCTTTATTGAGAACTATTCAGTTAAGTTTTTTCCAGTGGAACGGTATAGATAAAGATATGCTTTTTGTCGGTTTTGCGCAGTACAAACATATAATTTTTAATAATCCCGCATATTGGAAATCCATGTTAAATGCCGCGTATATTACGATTTTATGTTTGACGTTGCAAAACGGATTGGCTTTATTGCTTGCAATACTTGTTAACAGACAAATAAGAGGAGAAAATATATACAGAGTCATATTCTTTTTGCCGCCCGTGTTGTCCGGTATAGTTGTCGGTTTGATATGGAAATTTATGTACGACGGTAATTTCGGTATTTTGGATACTTGGCTTGTATCTTTAGGATTTGAACAGTTTAAAGATTTTGCATGGCTTTCAGAAATTAAAACGGCATTGTCGTCGGTAGCGGTCGTTCATATGTGGAAAGGTTTCGGGTACGGATTTATAATTTTGCTTGCAGGGCTTCAAACAATTCCTAACGAACTGTATGAAGCTGCGGAAGTTGACGGAGCCGATAAGTGGCAGCAGTTCAGACATATTACCGTTCCTTCGATGATTCCGGTCTTTACTATGGTTACGATATTGACGATTTTAGGCGCTATGCAGATATTCGATTTGATTTATTCAATGACTCAGGGCGGACCGGCAGGTCATACAGATGTTCCTATAACAAAAATTTATCAATTTATGAATAACGGGGAGTTCGGTTATTCTACGGCTATGGCTGTAATATTCGGTATGGTTTTGTTAATCGTAAGTATTTTACAGCTTTATGCAAGTAAAAAATTTAATAAGTAATAAACAGGAAAATAAAATGAATTCATTTAAAGCAAAAAAGAAAATTTTAGACATAATTACGCATCTTATTTTGATAGCCGTTGCCGTTACTTGCGTTTTTCCCGTTTTTTGGATGTTATCTTCTTCTTTAAAAACTAACGAAGAAATTTTTAAAAGTATTACTTTATTTCCGGAAACGTGGCAGTGGAGCAATTATGCCGAAGCCTTTTTAAAAGCGAAATTCGGTATGTATTTCTTAAACAGTCTTATTTATACGGTTGTAGGAGTTTCGGCAATCGTTCTTGTAACTTCAATGGCTGCTTATGCTTTTGCAAGGCTTGAGTTTTGGGGAAAAAACGTTTTGTTTTATTTGTTGATTTCAACGTTATTGATTCCCATACCGGGAGCTTTTGTTCCATTATATCTGTTGCTTAAAAGTTTACATTTGCTTGATACGAGGACCGGTCTTTTATTATGTTATATCAGCGGCGGTATAGCGTTCGGATTGTTCCTATTAAAATCTTTTTTTGAAGAACTTCCAAGAGAAATAGAAGAAGCCGCTCTTATTGACGGTTGTTCAAGGTTCGGAATATATTGGAGAATAGCGTTACCTCTTGCAAAACCTGCAGTGGCAACGCTTGTTATTATTCAATGTTTGAATATTTGGAACGAATTTTTGTTGGCTTTGGTCGTTTTGCAGGATCCGTCAAAAATGCCTATACAGAGAGGTCTTATGGTTTTTCAAGGAACGCACATGACCGATTATCCTCTTTTGATGGCAGGGTTAACGATAGCTACGGTTCCGATAGTAATAATTTATCTTCTTATGCAAAAACATATCGTTAAAGGTATTGCCGCAGGTGCCGTAAAAGGTTAAACTCTTTTTATCTTTTCAAAAATCTGAGGTTTGTATAAATGTCACAAAAAGTTATCGTTTTTGATTTGGGAAAAGTAATTTTTGATTACGATTTGAATATAGCGGCAAAAGCTTTATATCCGTACTGTTCAAAAGCCGCGTTGTTCAAAGGCGTAATTGATTTTATGATCAAAAACGAAAAAGTTTTATCCGAATACGAAAAAGGTCTTATATCTTCCGTAGAGTTTTATGACAGTATTGTAAGTTTGCTCGGTATAAAAAAACTTTCTTTTGAAAATTTTTCAAAAATATGCTGCGACATTTTTACTCCTAACCAAGATATAATAGACTTTACCGGTTTTTTATCGGAGAAATACGAGTTGGCAATTCTTTCAAATACGAACCAAATACATTTCGATTACTTGTATGAAAAATATAAAGATGTTTTTTTGTGTTTTAAAAATCTGCATTTGTCTCATTTGATGAACATGCGAAAACCGGAAAAAGAAATTTATGAATACCTTATTTCTTTTTATGATACGTCTGCCGAAAATATTTTTTTTACCGACGATAACGATGAAAACGTTTATTGTGCTATAGCTTCGGGCATAAAAGCTTTTTCTTTTAAAAACATTGTAAAACTTAAACAGGATTTGACGTCTTTCGGGATAGAAGTATGATAAATTTCGGTATAAGTTTGTCAAAACAAAAAGAGCTTGAAGAAAAATTTTTAAAATTTGACATAAAAGAAAAAGACATAGTTGAAAAATTTGTTCACTCTTCCGGTAACGGCGGACAGAACTTAAATAAAGTTGCAACTTGCGTATATCTTAAACATATACCGACATCAATAGAAATAAAGTGCCAAAAATACAGAACGCAACTGTTGAACAGATATTGTGCAAGAAAAATGTTGGCTGAAGAAATAGAAAGCAGATTTCTTGGCGAAAAAAGTGCCAAACAACAAAGAATAGAAAAGCTCAGAAGGCAAAAAAGAAAACGTTCCAAAAGAGCAAAAGAAAAAATTTTGGAACTTAAAAAAATAGTTTCTCAAAAAAAGCAAAACAGACAAAAGGTTGAATTTGAATGAAAATAGCACTTGCTCAAATTAATCAAACGGTAGGAAAATATGAAGAAAATACGCAAAAAATATTGAAGTTTGCAAATGAAGCAAAACAACAAAATGCGGATTTGATAATTTTTCCGGAGTTTGCCGTTTGCGGAGGATATTGTTACGATTTGTTCGATAATAAAGATTTTGTAATATCAGGTTTTAAGTCTGCTGAGCTTATAACCAGCCAAACTCCTCTGCATACGATTTGCGGAGTAGTTACTAACGATAAACTCAACCGAAACATTACAAACGCCGCAGCTTTATTTTATAACGATAATATGAAAGTTGTCTCTTCAAAATACAATTTGAACGATTCTTCGTTCAACGATTTAAAATATTTTAAATTTTCGGGATTTTCAAACGTTTTTAAAATTTTTGATAAAAACGTCGCCTGTATTATTGCCGACAGTGTCGAGTCTATTGTAAAAAATATAGAAAAAGCGTCATGGCTCGGAATAGATATTGCCGTCGTTTTAAGCTGTTCACCGTATTATAAAGGAAAAATTGAAGAAACGAAAAGTGTTATTGAAAGTTGTGCAAAAGAAAACGGTGTTGACGTAGCATACGTAAATATGTTAGGTGCACATGACGGGTACGTTTTTGACGGTTTAAGTTTTTATGTCGATAAAACCGGTGCTTTAAAAGCGATGGGAGAAAATTTTAAGGAATGTTTGACGGTTTTTGATACGAACGGAGCCGATATTGAAAATAAAATAAACGATAAAAACGAAGAATTGTATAACGTTTTGGTACTCGGTTTAAAAGATTATATGCGTAAAAACAATTTTAAAAGGTGTGCGGTGGGCGTAAGCGGCGGAATAGATTCCGCTTTAACGCTTGCAGTAGCCGTTGACGCAATCGGTTCGCAAAACGTGCTCGGCGTTTTAATGCCTTCAAAATATACTTCGCAAGAGTCAACCTCAAGTGCTTTGGAGTTATGTAAAAATTTAAACGTTCAAACAAAAACCGTACCGATAGAAAAAATTTATGATATTTATATTGATGAACTTAATCCTTTTTTTGAAAACAAACCGAAAGATTTGACGGAAGAAAATTTGCAAGCAAGGATAAGAAGCAATATTTTAATGGCATTGTCAAACAAGTTCGGATATTTTGTTTTATGTACGGGAAATAAATCGGAAGATGCGGTAGGTTACAGCACGTTGTACGGTGATGCTACCGGCGGCTATGCTCCGATATCGGATTTGTTGAAAAAAGAAGTTTACGAACTTTCAAAATACAGAAATTCGATATCGAAAGTTATTCCTGACTTTATAATTCAAAGAGCGCCTAGCGCAGAGCTTAGAGAAAACCAAAAAGATTCCGATTCTCTTCCTGAGTACGACGTTTTGGACGATGTCTTGGAAAAGATATTTGATAAAAAAATGTCGTATATAGATATTCTTAAAACCGGAGTTTCTTCTTATGTGTTGTATAAAATCTGGAAACTGATTTCGGTATCGGAATACAAAAGAAGACAGTCTCCGCTCGGAACTAAAGTTTCGAAAACGGCATTTTTAAGAGATATAAATTTGCCTGTAGGTAACGGATACGTATGGAAACCGATGATAGAAAAAAGTTTATCTTTGGGCATCGAGAAAGAGTAAAAGAAAAATTTTTGAACACAAAGTTTGATAATTGGGCGGATTATGAAATTTTGGAGTTTGTTTTGTTTTTTGCATTGCCGCAAAAAGATACGAAACAAATTGCAAAAAAACTTATAGAAAAGTTCGGAAGTTTGAAAGAGGTTTTACAGAGCGATTTTGAAGAGTTGAATAAGACTTTTGAAAGCATGAAAGGAACAGGTGTCGGCAGACATACGGCACTCTTTTTATATTTTTTAAAATGTTTTTCGATAAAATATTCGGAATTTAAAGTTAAAGAAAAAGAAAAACTTTCTTCACCGCAAGAAGTCGTTACGTTTTTAAAAAATGTTATGGACGCTTGTGACAAGGAAAAAATGTATGCCGTATTTTTAAATGCGTCGAACAAAGTTTTGGACGTTAAAATAATAAGCGAGGGCAGCATCGGAAGATCGGCGGTTTATCCGGGACAGATTGCAAAATTGTCGTTGATATTAAATGCAAGAAGTGTTATAGTATCACATAACCATCCCGGGGGAGTTTGTAAACCTTCGCAAAATGATATAATAGCAACACAAGCTATACAAAATGCTTTAAAAACGGTTGAAGTGGTTTTGTTGGACCATATCATCGTTACAAATTCGGATTATTACAGTTTTAAGGATAACGGTTTAATTTAGGAGAAACGGTATGAGCGGTTTATTCGGCGTTATTTCAAAAAATAAAAACAGTTGTATAGATTCTTTAATTTACGGAACGGACTATCAGGCTCACATGGGGTCGGAATATGGCGGTCTTGCGGTTCTCGGACATAACTTTGCAAGATTTATTCACAGAATGAGTAACGCCAATTTCAGAGATAAATTTTTTGAAAGTATAAAAAATATTGAAGTACACAGCGGAATAGGTGTAATAAGCGATTTGGAAGAACAACCGATATACATAAAATCAAAGCTGGGAGAATTTTGTATCGTAACTTCAGGAAGAATCGTAAATTTGGAAGAACTTGCTAAAGAGATGATGGACGATGGAATATGTTTCAGCGAGTTCAGTAAATCGCACGTAAACATGACGGAACTTGTTGCAAGGATAATTTCCGGCGGACAAACTATACAAGACGGAATAAAATCGTTATTTAAAAAAATAAAAGGTTCATGTTCTTTACTTGTTTTGACAAGAGAAGGCATTTATGCGGCAAGAGACTATTTCGGGAGAACGCCTTTGGTGCTTGGACAAAATTCCGATTCGTTTGCCGTATGTTCCGAAACTTGCGGTTTTGCTAATTTGGGTTACAGGCTAATCAGAGATTTGAACCCGGGAGAAATTCTTTTAATTACCGATACTGAACTTAAGGTATTGGAAAAGGGATATGAAAATAAAAAAATATGTACTTTTTTGTGGATATATACAGGATTTCCGTCGTCAAGTTATGAGGGGTTGAATTCCGAAGTTGTCAGAGAAAGAAGCGGAAAACTTCTTGCAAAACGCGATAAAGGCATAAAAGCCGATTTGGTTGCAGGCGTTCCTGATTCCGGTCTTGCTCACGCTATAGGATATTCGATGGAATCTAAAATACCTTTCAGAAGACCTCTTGTAAAGTATACTCCTACTTATGGAAGAAGTTATGCTCCTCCGTCGCAGCATTTAAGAGATTTGACTGCCAGGATGAAACTTATCGCCATAAAAGAAGTTATTGACGGAAACAGTCTTATTCTTCTTGAAGATTCCATTGTCAGAGGAACACAGTTGAAAAATTTTACGGTTGAAAAATTATGGGACTGCGGTGCAAAAGAAATTCATGTTCGTCCTGCATGCCCGCCGCTGATGTTTCCGTGTTCGTATTGTAATTCCACAAGAACAAACAGCGAGCTTATAACAAGACGTGCAATAAGAGAAATTGAGGGGCATGATATAGATGACGTATCGCAATATTTAGACCCCACTAGCGAAAAATATAAAAAAATGATAGAATGGATACGAAAATATTTGAACATTACTTCCTTAAAATATCAAACTTTGGAAGATATGATAGAAGCGATAGGCTTGCCTGAAGAAAATTTATGCACTTATTGCTGGAACGGGAAAGATTGCAAAAACTGCAGAAGAGTAGAAGATTAAGAAGAATAGAAGAAGTATGGAAAATATAATGTAAAAATTATATAATTTATCCTCCAATCTTCGAATTTATTGGGGCTATAGCTCAGTTAGCAGAGCGCTTGCATCGCATACAAGAGGTCGGGGGTGCAACTCCCCCTAGCTCCATTTAAGTTTTTTTGATTGACTTTTCTGACGGATTAGTTGTAAAATAATAACATTGTTTAAAGCTTTTTAAGAAGGTTTTTATAATAATATGAGTTTGGCTCCAGGAATTTTATTTCATATAGGAAGTTTTCCTATAACCAACACGTTAATAACAACTCTTGCCGTAGATTTGATAATAGTTGCATTTATCGTATTGTTCAGAATATCATTGTCATTGTATCCTAACGGAATACAAAACTTTTTGGAAATGCTTTACGAATATTTTTACGATGCCACAAAAGAAGTTTCAAGTAAAGTCGATATAATATATCCGTGGGTTACTACGTTTTTTATTTTTATAGTAATTTCAAATTTGCTGGGGCAGTTTCCTGGATTTGAAACGATAAGGTTTTTTTCCGCCGGCTCCGCAGAAGAAGGCGTACCTCTGTTTCGAACGGCGACCAGCGATTTGAACGTTACGCTTGCTTTTGCAGTAATTTCAATCTTTATGTGTCATTTTTATTCCATAAAATATACAGAATAAAATGTTATATAAGCAGATTCGTATCTTTTAAAATGTTTCCGATATTTATGTTTGTAGGTTTGTTGGAATTTATCGGCGAGTTTACAAAAGTTATTTCATTGTCGTGCAGGTTGTTCGGTAATTTGTTTGCAGGAGAAACCGTTATGAGTACGGTTTCTTCAATGTTTGCGTTCGGATTGCCGTTACCGTTTATGGTATTGGAACTTATGGTTGCCGTTATTCAGGCAATCGTTTTTGCAATGTTAACAATGGCATTTATGAGTATAATGGTAGAAAAACATTGATGGCTATACTTGCTTGTTGACGGTTTACAGCTTGATACAAATTTTTACCGAAATCGTAAGCCGTAAGCTATGAACCGTAAACTAAAAATTTGTAAAATAAATTTTTAATTATAAATTATATATTGTAAGTCTTAAGGAGGAAATAAAAACATGACAATTACATTGACCGGCGGTATTATTATTGCAATAGGAGCATTGGGTCCGGGATTAGGTATCGGTTTAATCGGTGCAAAAGCGGTAGAAGCAATCGGAAGAAATCCGGAAGCATCCGGTAAAATAATGGTAAATATGCTTATAGCTATGGCTTTTGCAGAATCTATAGCAATTTACTGTTTAATATTTGCTTTTATGAAGTAAACTTATGGAAATATTAACAGATATACTTAATTTGTTCGGATTGGAAACAAAACTTTTTATAGCACAGATAATAAACTTTGCTATATTGCTCTACATTTTAAAAAGATTTTTATATAAACCGATTGCCAGAATTTTGGAAGAAAGAAAAAATAAAATAAAGCAGGGGCTTGACGACGCTGAAAATGCAAAAAAAGCGTTGCTTGATGCCGATAACCAAAAATTGTCTATCTTAAAAGATGCTAAAAAAGATGCCGATAAAATTTTGGAAAACACGAAAATATCTTCGGAAAACTTAAAACAAAAAACCGCAGAAGATGCAAAAAAGCAAGCTGCTGAAATTATAGATAATGCAAAGAAACAGGCTCAAGACGAGTTTGAAAAAGCAAACAAACAAATAGGCAACATCTCGATAGATTTGTCAAAAAAAATAGTTTCTAAAGTGTTGTCCGAAGTTTTTACGGAAGAAGAAAAGAATACAATTTTATTAAAAGCGGTTGAAAAAATAGAAAACGGCGAATATGGAAAAACAACAAATTAAGCAAATAGCTTTATCAATAATAGATAACGGCGACGTTTCCGAAAACGTCTATAATTGGATTGTAAACAATTTTTCAAAAAATGATATGAAATTGTTTATAAATTATTTGCGTGCTGCTTTTAAAGATAAAAACGTAACGGTAAGATATGCCGGAACG
>JAZNAT010000100.1:0-2194 GCA_045586665.1 Endomicrobiaceae bacterium
CGAACAAACTGAATACGCAAATGCAGTATTTTAAAGAACATCCCGACTGCGAAATAGTTTTTACAAAATATGAAAACTTTTTTGAAAACGAAGATATTACAAAAAACAAAATAGCCGTTTTTGAAAAAAATGTTGAAAAAACGAATAATAGTTGTTTGGAAACAAGTGTTGCGAAAAGAAATTTATTTGATAAATGCGGTAAATTTAATGAAAATTTACAGTTTGGTGAAGATTCCGAATATGTTTATAAAATTTCAAAAAATAATATAGATATAAAACATGTTATAAACAAAAAATTTTATATGAGAAGACTTCATGGTAACAATATATCTTTCAAAAGAAATACCGGTCTTATGAAAGATTTTCTTAAAAGCTTTTCGGACACATTAAGACAGAGGCTTGAATAATGACAATAAAAGAACCGTTAATATCGGTAATGATGCCGACATACAATAATGCAAAATATATTAGTCAGGCGATAGAAAGTATTTATGCACAGAATTATTCTAATATGGAAATAATAGTCGTAGACGACGGTTCAACTGATAATACAAAAGAAATATTAAAACAATACAAAGATATAAAATATTTTTATACTGAACATAAAGGAATACCTTTTGCAAGAAACATTGCACTTGAAAATTCAAAAGGCGAATATATAGCGTTTTTGGATTCGGACGATTATTGGCTGCCGAACAAACTGAATACGCAAATGCAATATTTTAAAGAACATCCCGATTGCGAAATAGTTTTTACAAAATACGAAAACTTTTTTGAAAATGAGCACATAAAAAAGTCCAACAGGGCAATAAAAGAAAAAGAATTTGAACAAAGGAACAAATATTATCTTGTTACATGCTTGGTTACAAAAAATTTATTTACAAAATGTGGACGTTTCGGAGAAAATTTTAAAACTGCTGAAGATGTGGAGTTTATTCATAGACTTTCAAGTAAAGGTGTTAAATTAAAACATATTATAACAAATGTTTTTTATATGAGAAGATTACACGGTAACAATATAACATTGACAAAAACAAAAGAAAATATCAATGAAGAGTTCAGATTGTTTTCGGCTGTATTACGAAAAGGACTGGAAAAAAAATGAACGTAACTCTTTCATTAATATCGGTAATGATGCCGACATATAATAATGCAAAATATATTAGTCAGGCGATAGAAAGTATTTATGCACAAAATTATTCTAATATTGAAATAATAGTCGTAGATGACGGTTCAACGGATAATACAAAAGGAATAGTGAAACGATATAAAGATATAAAATATTTTTATACTGAACATAAAGGAATACCTTTTGCAAGAAACATTGCACTTGAAAATTCAAAAGGCGAATATACAGCGTTTTTGGATTCGGACGATTATTGGCTGCCGAACAAACTGAATACGCAAATGCAATATTTTAAAGAACATCCAGATTGCGAAATAGTTTTTACGAAATATAAAAACATTATTGATAATAGGCAAATCAAAAACGACAGAATAGTCGTTAATGAAAAAAAACGTGAAGGAAAAGAAAAAAAAATTTTACCTACGGCACTGATAAAAAAATCTTTATTTGAAAAATACGGTAATTTTGATGAAAATTTTTTAACCGGAGAAGATAGTGAGCTTATATACAGATTTGAAAAAAACGGAGTAAATTTAAACCATTATATTGACAATATTCTATATATAAGAAGATTGCATGGCAATAATATAACTTTGACTGTCAGACAAAAGTATTCGAAATATATTATGAATTTATTAAGAAAGGAAGTATTAAGCAGATGATATCGGTAATAATAGCGGCAAAAAACGCTTCAAAATATATTAAAGAAACAATAGAAAGCGTTCAAAAACAAAATATAAAAGACGTTGAAATAATTGTTGTTTGTGATTCGTGTTCCGATACCACAAAACAAATAGCTGAACAGTTAGGATGTAAAACAATAGAAGTAAATTTTTCTCATATCGGTAAAACAAGAAATGCCGGTCTTAAACAAGCCAAAGGAGACTATATTTTATATGTAGATTCCGATGATGTTATGACTGATAACGGCATATATGCATTATATAACGAATTTATAAATGATAACTCGTTAGAAGCTGTTTTCGGTATGAATAGGGAATTTATATCACCCGAATTATCCGATATTGACAAAAAGAAATTAAAAGCAAGACCTGGTGATAATTTCGG
>JAZNAT010000101.1:0-8615 GCA_045586665.1 Endomicrobiaceae bacterium
AATCTCGGTCTTGTTCCGTCATAAGATTCGTTGTTTAACAACGCAAAAATTTCCGTATCTTTATCTATCAAAGAAATCTCTTTCATTGCTTCAACATATTTAATGTAGACGGTTAACGCTTCATTTATTATTTTTCTGAAATTTTGCGAATTAAAATCGTAGTCGGTAACTTCTGCGCCGATACTGTCAAAAACAAATCTTGATACGGCTATTGCCGCATGGTACCTTGCAACGATATTGTCTTCATCGGAAACGTTTTCAAGACCGGAAGCGGTTAAAATATCGTTAAAATTATCGTCTATAACGAGTTTCAAAGCCAAATGATTATTTTCCGTAGCGACGTTTTTTATTTCAAGAGCTGCAAGTTTTTCAATTAAATTAAAATATGTTGTTTTATGTTTTTTATTTAAAATATAATCTCTTACGAAAGTGCCGTCATCTATACTGTTGACGATAATTTTTAATTCTTTCTCTTTTGTAAGAAACAGTTCTTCAAAAAAAGAATCGTTTGCAGAAGCCGCATATTTTACAACGGCTTTAAATTTTATATCGACAAAATCTTTAACGTTTTCGGAATCGTTATAATCGTAAAATACTTTAAACTTTTTACAAAGTTCAAATACTTTAGCTATATCGGAAGATTTCTCAATATTTTCCAAAATAAAAGATGCGGCTTTTTCGTTCAATTTTATCAACGAAATAAAATCATCTTGAGTAATACCGTCGACTTTTTTAAAGTTTTTAATTATGTCAATCGTTATCTTTCTGTTTAAAATTAAAAAATTAACATTATACTTTCTAACGAAATTTAAAAGTTTTACTATGTCTGAAGAATTTTCCGCGTTGTTTAAAACAACGGCAAAAAGGTCGGTGCTGCGCAGCGATATCAAATATTGAAAATCCGATTTTGAAAGTTCTTCCAATTTCATAAAATTATCAAACAGGAATTCAATTCTGCTCGTATCGGTCAATTCCGAAAATTCTTTGCCGAACTTTTGGAAAAACGTTGAAAAATACTTATTTATTTCGTAACTTTCATAAAATGCCAACAAAGTTTCGGCATCGTAAGATTCGTCAATTTTGTTATAAAAATATTCGATAACGTTTTCGTCCAGCGAGAAAAGAGTATCAAAAAGCTCCATATACTCGTCTTCATCACCGAACGTATCGACATATTTTGCCAAACACGAATATTTTAATGCCGTATCGACTTTACCCGTATTGTACACGTTAAAAATTCTGTCAATTATATCGTCAAGATTCGTATTCCAATAAATGTTCGTATTGATTTTATCAATTAATATTTCCAAAAGAGTAGTGTCTTGAGATATGTCAAAACCGTATTTTTGCGAAACTTCAATAAGTTTGTCCAGGGCATTGCCGTTTCTTTCATAAAATCTGTTTAACAGTTCTTCTTTTCTTGATTCGCTAAGAGACGACTCTTTACTTTCCCCCTGCAACGATAAACGGTTAAGCTCTTCGGTTTTCAGCACTTTTTCACGAACTTTTCTTTGTTTATCGGAAACGGAACCGTCTTTTTTAGCGCCGGATTTTTCGGCTTTAAATATTTCAAAATTTAATAAAGCTTTCTGTAAGCTCGGCATCATCCTTGAATAAATTTCTGCAGGTATCGAGTGTAAATCTTTACCGTTAAACTGTGAATTTTCTATTTCAAAAATTTCACCGTCGGCAAAATAAAAACCCATATCTTCTATAAGGAATCTTACGACTTTTAACATTACGTCATCTATATTTTTACCGGCAGGTAACAAAATATTTTTCAAATCCGAAACATCATTAAATATTTCATCAACCGCAGTTTTTAATATATTTACCGTTTTATCTTTCTGTTCACTTGAGACGTTTTTTAACCGTGTATACTTTTCTATCTCGCCTAAATCCGCACCTTCGAACACGTCTTCTATTTGAGACAGATTTTCTTGTCCTAAAATTTCTGTTAAAGCGGCGAATAAGAGCTCCTTTTGATAATTGCCGTCCGAACAAGATGCAAGCGTGTATGCCAATGCCTGCGAATTTATTTCGCTTTGTGTTTGTATGATTTCGGAATACTTTTCGTTTGCCTGCAAAACGCTTTCATATATTGACGGAGTAACTATAATCGTGTTTACATGTTTTTCCGATAAAAGTTCTTTAAGCGCACCGCTGTGAAAACCGCCGGTTACAGCCACTATTACATCTTTTGAGTTTTTCAGTACTTCTTCCGACGATCTTACTTTTTGTGAGACTTGTTCGCAAACTTTATTTTGTAACAGATTTTTTACAAAAACATCGTTTCTTGCATCGTTTATTTCATAATATTTGTTCAACTGTTCAAAATCGTTTTCTATTTCTTTTATTCTGTTTACGCTTGCATATTTTCCGTAAAGCGCGTTGAATTTTGCAAACCCCCGTTTAAAATATATCCAGTCGTTTTCAGTCAATTTATATTGTAAGTAATCTTTAAAATATTTTTCAAAGTCGGAAATATAAGTTATTTCATATTCCTGCAAACTATAAGATAACGCCATTTTGATCTGTTCTACAAGTTGTCTTTCTTCCAAAACGAGTTTAATGCCGTTTATTTGCGCACCGATCTCGTTCATTTTTAAAAACATGCTTAAATCTTTAAAATCGTCATCAATGTTTATATTTTCTTTTTCACATAACGAAGTTACAAGTTCCAAAGTTTTCCGGCTGTCGGTCAAGTTATCGGTATCTTTTAATAATCTTGAATAAACGTTATAAGGGACTCTGTTTTTTAAAAGAGAAAGAACATCTTTTAATTGCAACGACACTTTGTTAACGTTAACTTTTTGAGCCGATTTTTTCAGCGCCATATATTTTTCTATATTAGGATAATCGTCAAGCTTTACGGAAGTTATATTATTATATTTTTGCGGATTATCGTTTATATCGTTAACGTACTTTATAAGCTGTCTGTAAAACTTTTTTGCATCAACTTTACCGTAAACGTATTCCTGTATACTTTTATTAAACCTTCTGTTTCTTTCATTTACATATGTTTTTTCCAAAAAACTTATTTCTTTGGAAATTTTGTCGCAAACTTGTTTATATTTGTCCTGATTTTTAATTATCTGCGATAACCTTTTTAAATTTTCCATATGAAGAGATTTGTCGTCTATACCTTTTAACTCAATGTTTTTACAGTCGGAAGTTAAACTGAAATATTCCGCACCGGTAAGTATTCCTTCTTCCAACAGTTTGTTTATCACTTGCTTTTTTATTTGCTCGTCTCTTATTGCATTTAACCAAGAAGTATCGATATTTCCGTAACCGCCTTCAACGTATATTGAACTTAAATTATATTTTTCTTTTATCTGTTCGATTATTTTTGATATGTTTTTTTGTGTTTGAGGATGGCAATGTAAATCTTGAATATTTATTACCGTTATATCGCTTTTTGCGTCTTTAACCGACGTTATTTTACCGTATTCGACACTTATCGGCGATATTTTGTTAAACGCATCTTCATATTTTTTTGCTGCGTTTTGCGATAAGGAAAGCGCATACAAATTTGTACCTACCGTTGATATGAGAAAACATACCGCCGTAAATACAGCTGTAATTTTTATTGAATTTATTGCCTTTTTCAATTTTTTAAATACCATATCGCAACCCCCAAAGACAACAAAAAAAGCATACGGCAATTTTATATGCCGTATGCTTTTATGTCGTGATGTAAAATAATTTTTTTACCGAACGTAAACAGCAATCCTAAATATTTTAATAAAAAGATGAATATGAACCCGAAAAAAAACAGATTTGTTTGTAAAATTTTTGAAATTAACCCGTATTTTGAAATCGTACTTAAAAATGTCACTCTTACAAAATTAAAAAAATTGTCGCCGTAAAATCCGGCGGCAGAATGAACGGCATCAAAAAATATCGGTTCTCTTTCCCGTGCACTTAATAAAATTTGTACGTCTTTAACTATACTTTTACAAACATTGCCGACTATGACTTTTGTCTGTAAAAACAGTTCGTACTGAACTTTTATAACTTCCGAAATAGCCGATTTTTGATTATCAATATTATAACGAATCTTAAAAAGATTTATGAGAGATAAATCCACAGTCGAAAACAAAATTAAAAATGATAAAATCCAAATCGTGATGCATTTCATGACATTATAAGTATAGCACTTACAAAAAATATTGGCAATAAGAAAAAACATTTTTTATATTTTTTACATATTTATCGCATTTTTTTTGACAACATAGTAAAATATTATGTAAAATCAATAATATTTTAAATTCAGGAGCAATAAAATGGCTATAATAAAAGCGTTTAACGGTGTAAGATATTCAAAATCAAACATAACAAACGAAATTTGTCCTCCTTACGACGTTATCGATTCACAAGAAAAAGCGAAATTGAAAAAAAACTCAAAATATAATATGGTTCAATTGGAACTTTCCGACCCGAAAGGTAAAAGAAACAAATACGCTCAAGCAAACGTTTTATTTAAAGAGTGGTTAGCCGAAAACGTTTTAATACAGGAAGAAAAGCCGGCTCTTTATTTTTATGAGCAGGCTTTTACCGATCATGGTAATAAAATGGTAAGAAGAGGTTTTTTTGCAGCATTGAAAATTGAAAATCCGCACGGCGGAGCCGTAAAAGCTCATGAAAAAACGTTGTCCAAACCTAAAGCCGACAGACTCAGCTTATTAAAAGCTGTTAAAGCCAACTTAAGCCCTATTTTCTTATTATTTAACGATGATAAGAAAAAAATCGTTAACTTATGTAAAAATATTTCAAAAAGAAAACCCGTTTCTGTTGCGACGGATAAAGAAAAAACGGCTCACAAACTGTGGGTTATAGACGATGAAAAAATCGTGAAAGAAGTTGAAAATTCGTTAAAAAGTAAAAAAACGTTTATAGCCGACGGACACCACAGATACGAAACTTCATGGAACTATTTGCAGTACGTAAAAAGCAAAGACAAAAACTTCTCAGATAAAAACGAATACGGTTACGTTCTTGCTTATTTGTGTCCTATGGAAGATTCGGGAATTTCCATCTGGCCTACGCATAGAGTTATAGAAGAACCGAAAAATTTGGAACAAAACATTGAAAAATATTTTAACGTTTTGCCGCAAAAAGATTTTGCAAAACTTCAGAAAACAAAGATACAGCCGATTTTACTGTTTAAAGACGGTAAATACAGAACTTTAGTAATAAAAAACGAATCATTATTAAAAAAAGCAATGCCTAAAAATTGTTCCGCTTTCAGAAATTTGGGAGTAAGCATTCTGCATAACATATTGATACCTAAAGAACAGGTTGCCGCAGACAAATATATTTATGTTAAAGACGATAAAGAAGCGATATCTTTAGCTAAGAAAACGAGCAAAATCGCAATTTTGGTTCCCGCAACACCGGTAGAGTCAATAAAAGAAATTGCTCTTAAAAACGAAAATATGCCGCAAAAGTCGACTTATTTTTTTCCTAAACTCGCAAGCGGTATAGTGATACATAAAGTATGTTAGCAATAGTTACCGACATTATAATAATTTTATTGTTATTGTTCTTATTGTATATCGGGTTTTATGCCGGTATAATAAAAAGTTTTTTTGCCGTATCGGCAGGATTTTTTGCAATTCTGCTTGCGGAAAATTATCCTTACCAAATAGGTATAAACTATTATCTCGTGTTTGCGGCAACAGCTTTTATTGTTTTTCTTATAGGACTGTTAATATTTAAAATAGTTAAATTTTTATATTTGTCTATTTTTGATAAAATTGCCGGTGCATGTCTCGGTTTTTTCGTATGGTTTATATTGTCGGCAAACTTCGTTATTCCGACACTTGACAGAACCGTAGACAAAGCAGGTAAACTTGAAACGAAAACTTCTTCATATCTGTCTGAACTTTCGTCAAAAAGTTTTCCGGCGTTCGGTCAGTATGTTCCGAAATTTATTTTTGATAAAAGATTGAAAAACAGTAAAGATTACATATTATTGACAAAGGAGAAAAATTAACCGTGAAAAAATTAAGATTAGGTTTTCCGAAAGGAAGTCTTCAGGAATCGACTATTGAACTGTTTAAAAAAGCAGGTATAAGAATAAATGCGTCTTCAAGGTCATACTTTCCTACATGTAACGATGATGAGTTGGAAGTTATGCTTGTACGTTCTCAAGAAATGGCAAAATATGTTCAGGACGGCGTATTTGATGCCGGATTAACCGGTTACGACTGGATATGTGAAAGAGGAGCAAAAGTTAAAGAAGTATGCGAACTTCAATACGCAAAGTCGGGATTTAGACCGGTAAGATGGGTATTGGCGGTACCTAATGATTCGAAAATCAAAAACATTAAAGATTTGCAGGGTAAAAGAGTTGCAACCGAACTTTTAAGTTACACAAAAAAATATTTTGCAAAAAATAAAGTTAAAGCAAATATAGAATTTTCTTGGGGTGCAACAGAAGCCAAAGCCGGCAAACTTGTCGACGCTATAGTAGAACTTACCGAAACGGGTTCTTCTTTAAGAGCGAACAATTTAAGAATAGTTGAAGAAATTTTGACTTCAACTACAAGACTTATCGCAAACCAAAATGCTTGGAAAGATGCTTGGAAAAGAGAAAAAATAGAAAATCTTTCCATACTATTAAAAGGAGCATTAAATGCCGAAGGTATGGTAGGTTTGAAAATGAACATACCTTTTAAAATTTTGCCTGCAGTTGAAAAGATTCTTCCCGCTCTCAAAAAACCGACAATTTCAAATTTGAGCGACGGTAATTGGATAGCATTGGAAGTGATTGTTGAAGAAAACATCGTTAAAAAAATTATTCCGGCACTTAAAAGAGCAGGCGCCGAAGGAATTATAGAATATCCGTTAAACAAAATCATATACTAAAATTGTTAACGCACTTTTTGGTTGAACGACTGAATAGTTGAAAAGTTTGATGTAAAAACGGGAAGAAAAATTTTCTTCCCGTTTTTTTAATTATTATAGAGTAACGTTTTTCATATTTTCATACTGTACAGGGGTAAGTATCGTTTTCAAACTTTCACGAGTATCGTGAGTTATTCTGTATATTTTCCTTGACAGTACGGAAATTTCGTTTTCCAACGCGTTTATAACGGTTTCATCCGGATTTTCCTTTAATTTTTCCGTTTCCAAAGCAAAAGTTTTTTCATCTTTTTTGTCTCTGACAGGTGCAACTTTTTCTCTGTTTGTGTTAAACAATTTTTCAACTTTTTCCTGCTGTTCTTTTGTTAAAGTCAAATCCTGAGAAAACTTGTCATACTTTTCTTTGATATTTTCTTCTTCCTGCTTTTTAATTTTTTTTGAAGATTTTGAAGCACTGGATGCGGCAGAAGCAACCGCTGCAACCGTAGCAACGCCCAACAATATCAAAACGGCATCCCTTGCATCGTTACGATAGTAATGATGATGGTGGTGATGTGGAGGCGGATTTCGTCTTGGATGTGCCGCAAACAAAGTTACGGATAAAGTAAAAATTAATGCAAAACTTAAACCGATTTTTATTTTTTCCATAATTTTCTCCGAAAAATTTTATTACGTCTTATAACAATTTTACAATATTTTGACTTATAAAAATATAAAAAAGTTTCAAATTCAAAGCACAATATAAACTATTTAAATAATATTTTGTATAATATACAAACTATTTTAAACTTAAAAGTTAAAAAAGTTGTGTTTGTAGTTGATGTTAAACCATAAGTCATAAACTATAAAAAAATACGAAGTATTTTTTAGTTTATTATATATATTTATAGGAGAAATAAAATGGGAATACGAGCAAGATTTGCACCTTCACCTACAGGCGATTTACATATAGGCGGAGTAAGAACAGCACTTTTTAACTATCTTTATGCAAAAAAAGAAAAAGGAACGTTTATTCTTAGAATAGAAGATACGGATGAAGCAAGATCTACTGAAGTTTCAACAGGTATTATCATAAATGCAATGAAATGGTTGAAACTCAACTGGGACGAAGGTCCGGGAAACGAGATTGAAAAGTATGCTCCTTACTATCAAATGAAAAGAAAAGAGCAGGGAATATACCAAAAATATATAGATATATTACTTGAAAAAGGTTATGCATACAAATGTTATTGTACGCCTGAAGAAGTAGAGAAAATGAGAGAACAGGCAAGACTCGCAAAGCAGCCTCCGAAATATAACGGACATTGTGCAAATTTAACAAAAGAGCAGCAAGAAGAATATGAAAAGCAAGGAAGAACGGCAGTTATAAGATTCAGAATGCCTAAAGAAGGTAAAATAGAGTTTGACGATATTGTAAGAGGACATGTAAGTTTTGAAAATGCTTTGCTTGACGATTTTGTATTAATGAAAGCTAACGGTGTTCCAACATACAATTTTGCTTGTGTAATAGATGACCATTTAATGGAAATGTCTCATGTAATTAGAGGTGATGACCACATTTCAAACACACCGAGACAAATTCACATATTTAAAGCTTTAGGCTGGGAACCGCCTATATTTGCACATTTGTCCATGATACTCGGTTCCGACGGTGCAAGACTTTCAAAAAGACACGGGCACACCTCGGTTCTCGAATATAGAAAAGAAGGTTATTTGCAAGATGCTTTGATAAACTATTTGGC
>JAZNAT010000102.1:0-3108 GCA_045586665.1 Endomicrobiaceae bacterium
GAATATTAAACAGTTTTTACATATAAATATAATTTGATAGAATAAAATCACTTACAAAATCGGGAGCATAAAATGTCTTTAAAAAATAAAAAAATAATAATATGGTTATTATTTTTTTGCTTAATAACATTAACTGCCGGGTACTTGTTTTATAACGGGAACAAAAACGTTCCAACAATTTCAGACTTTTTGGGTTCATGGACGGAAGTAACTGCAGGCAGAATATATGTAGAAATTAACAAAAAAGATAACAAAATAGAAGTTGTTTATGGCGGTGCAAATTCCGCATATTCGCACAGCGAATCGAAATTTGAATGTGATTATGATAAAAAAACAGGAAGTTTAGTCAGTTTCAAAGCAACACATACGGAGCAATTTTTGTCGTGTAACGGTTACGGTTACAACGATAATATGGAAAAATTTTTCGAATATTATGACAAAAATCCCGATTTAGTTAAAGACGAATATAAAACATATACCGATAATAAGAAAAGAGTTATAAAAATT
Organism: Endomicrobiaceae bacterium; assembly: GCA_045586665.1. Classification (GTDB taxonomy): domain Bacteria; phylum Elusimicrobiota; class Endomicrobiia; order Endomicrobiales; family Endomicrobiaceae; genus Ruminimicrobiellum. Next base: position 508 of record JAZNAT010000102.1, read on the forward strand.
AAAAAAGGTACAAAAGACCATTTTATAGTTGATGATGAACAATATATGGATGAAGAAAAGAAAAACGAAATCAAACAAAATTATGAAAATATGGGATTATATTTTGAAGATGACAAAGATTCGGTCTTTTATAAGTATAAAGGGTAAACTTAGAATATTTTGTTTTATATAAATTTAAAAAATATTTTACGAAATCTGTTTTGATAATGAGGTTAATTTATGAAATGGTTGATGTTGTTGTTTGCAGGTATATTTGAAATTGTTTGGGCTGTTTCAATGAAATATTCAAACGGGTTTACCGTTTTGATTCCGTCAGTAATTACAGCCGTTACATATATTTTAAGTGCGGTATTTTTAGCAATGGCATTAAAATATCTGCCTCTTGGTGCGGCTTATGTTATGTGGGTTGCTTTCGGTATTTTAGGAACTGCAATATTAGGATTTTTATTATTCGGTGAGAAATTAACCGCTTTACAAGTTGTATCAATAATCTTTATATTAATAGGAATAATCGGTTTAAAAATTTTTTCAAAACAAATATAGATTTATATGAAACAATAGGAGCACATTATGAACATCAATGAATTAAGAAAAGAGAACGAATTGGTAGATTTGTTTTGCTCAATGGCGGAAATACCGTCACCGTCACTAAAAGAAGAAAAAGTTATCGATTGGATTTGTAGTTATTGTAAATCAAATAATTTGCCATGTGAAACGGATGATTACAAAAATATATACATAACAATACCTGCAACGGATACGACAAAAAAACCGATTTTGTTATCTGCACATATGGATGTCGTAGGAGACGATTCCCCCGTTGTTCCTTATTTGGACGGAAATTTGATAAAAGCCGAAGGCAGAACTCTCGGTGCTGACGATAAAGCAGGTGTTGCAAATGCATTATATTTTGCAAAAGAACTTGTAAAAAGTTCCGATATAAAGCATGGCGGTTTGGAACTTCATTTTACAAGAGACGAAGAAAACGGTATGACCGGCATAAAAAATACGGACTTTTCAAAAATAAATTCGAAGTATGTGTTGGTATTGGATAGCGATGCTCTCGGACAATGTTTGGTTGCAGGTGCAAATTATGTCAATGTAAATTTGAAAGTATCCGCACCAAAAGGCGGCCATTCCGGAAACGATATCGCAGATAACACAAGAAAAAATGCGGCAAAACTGATTGCGGATTTGGTTTCCGATATGCCTCAAGGTGTTTTTTACGGCGAAAACGGGAAAGTTGTAACTTCTTGCAATATCGGTGCAATTTCGTCAGGCAACTTAAATGTTACAAATGTAATAAATACCGATGCCGAGGCAACATATTCCATAAGAAGTTCAAACAAAGCAAAAGAAACCGAACTTATACAAACTATGCAAAAAACGGTTGATGAATTTAATAAAAAATATAAAGGTATTGCAACGGCAACAATTGTTTTTACGGAAAAAATACCGATGTTTGAAAAAAATAAAGATGAATATATGACAACTTTATTTGCAACGGCAGCTGAAAAAGTTGGTTTAGAACCGGAAATTTCGTCGTTCCATGCGGGAGCAGAAACTCATATTTATGCCAATAAACAAAATGCAAAAGGTGAACGGTTTTCCCCATACTTAATAGGGCTGGCAACAGTATGCAACATGCACTCCGCTAACGAATATGTCGACTATAAAACGATGATAAAAGGTCAAGAATTGTTGAAAGCTTTGTTTGAAACTTATAACAGTTAATAAAAACTGCTACAACACATAGTATTGATTTAAAACTATTGATATAAAATCGGATATGGGCTAGAATATGTAAAGAAAAACGGAAAAAGCTTTGGCTTGTTCGAATTTTCCACCATTCCGTCAGAACGGGCTATTGTTGCGGCGGTTGCTACAAGAAAAAAACCCGGATTGCACTGTCGAGGTTTTGTTTTATTGATATAAAAATAAAACCGTATTTTAAAAAAACAGGTAAATAAAAAAGGTTCTTTTTCAGAACTTTTTATTATAAAAAATAATGGAAATGTTTTTAAAAAAGGCTTTTTTAAACAAATGTATAGCTGTTGCTGTGACGGGGGGATTAATTTTATCGTCATCCGGTATTTCCGGTTTTGCAGCGTCTGCAACAATATCATTAAATTCTGTATATCCCACATATGTTGGAAGCGTAATTCCTTTTAATCTCGGAAAAGTTACAAATTCCGTAGATTTTTCAACATCAAAAGTTGTAGTGCAAATTCAGGATTTGCACGGAGATTATCAAACTCAAAAAAATATAGCTTCAGTCCTTTCTTTTTTGGATAAAAAATATGGTATATCCGATATTTATGTTGAAGGTGCGCTGCAAGGACGATTAAGTACAAAATGGCTTGCCGATATATCAAATAATTCAACCAAAAAAGCTTTTATCGAAGCAATGATGTCCGGCGGGGAACTGTCCGGTGCGGAATATTTTTCTGTTACCGAAGGCAAAACGGATATTTTAAAAGGCGCCGAAAATTTTAGTGCATATTCAGCAAACCTTGTCCGACTTGCGGAAATGAAAAGAAATCAGGCAATAGTTGAAGCACAACTTTTACCTTTGCAAATGCAAATAGAATCTATTGGTAA
>JAZNAT010000103.1:0-11597 GCA_045586665.1 Endomicrobiaceae bacterium
TGCTAACTCCCTTGCGGGTCATTACCGTTTCCGGTTTTTACCATTAGCAGTTCAAGCCCAGGTAAGGTTTTTCGCGTTGCGTCGAATTAAACCACATACTCCACCGCTTGTGCGGGCCCCCGTCAATTCCTTTGAGTTTCAACCTTGCGGCCGTACTCCCCAGGCGGTTCACTTAATGCGTTAGCGTCGACGCGGAAGGGGTCGATACCTCCCACATCTAGTGAACATCGTTTACAGCTAGGACTACCAGGGTATCTAATCCTGTTTGCTACCCTAGCTTTCGTACCTCAGTGTCAGTATTGTGCCAGGAGACTGCTTTCGCCATCGGTGTTCCTCCTGATATCTACGCATTTCACCGCTACACCAGGAATTCCGTCTCCCCCTCACACACTCAAGCCAGACAGTATCTATGTACCCTTCCCGGTTGAGCCGGGAAATTTCACCATAGACTTATCCAACCACCTACATACGCTTTACGCCTAGTAATTCCGAGTAACGCTCGCCACCTTCGTATTACCGCGGCTGCTGGCACGAAGTTAGCCGTGGCTTTTTCTGAGGGTACCGTCAATTTATTCGTCCCCTCCAAAAGGAGTTTACAATCCGAAAACCTTCGTCCTCCACGCGGCGTCGCTGGATCAGGGTTTCCCCCATTGTCCAAAATTCCCCACTGCTGCCTCCCGTAGGAGTCTGGACCGTGTCTCAGTTCCAGTGTGTCCGTTCACCCTTTCAGGCCGGATACCCGTCTTAGCCTTGGTAGGCCGTTACCCCACCAACTAGCTGATAGGACACAGGACCATCTTAGAACGCATTGCTGCTTTTACCCCTGTTTGATGCCAAACTGTGGTCTTATGCGGTATTAGCTCCGTTTTCACGGAGATGTTCCCCATTCTAAGGGAGGTTTCCCATGTGTTACTCACCCGTTTGCCGCTAACTCTTACGATGCTCTGTAAGAATTCGCTCGACTTGCATGTGTTAGGCACGCCGCCAGCGTTAACTCTGAGCCAGGATCAAACTCTCCATAAAAAAATTTTATAGAGTTTTGCTTAAGCTCTTAATTACATTAATAATATATGTTAAACATATATAAACTACAAAAAAACAACTAGACCCTTAAATTGCTTGATTGCCCCTTTTACAGGGCACTTATCTGCATATTATTCAGTTATCAAAGACCTTTTTTAGAGAGAAAAAATTCCCTTTCTTTGCCTTTCAAGTTCCAGCAAAGAAAATTTCTCTGCATATATATTAGTCGGGTGCTTCATTTTTCAGAAGACTTAATTACCCTTACTATCAATTTATTTACTAAAAAAAGTTATTACAAAAACTGCTTAAAGAACTTTTGTGCTTTTACTTATAACACACTTTTATTTTTTTGTCAAGCGTTTTTTTCAAAGCTTGAAAGTTATACCATACTTTTTGAAATTTGTCAAGAGGAAAATTTACATCGCAAATTTTCATTGAACGTTTTAACAGTTGATTAACTATTATTATTTATCCTACAAAAAAATGTTTTACATTTTTTCGAAAACTTTTCAACCTTTCAACTTCTTTAAAAAGAACTTCTTGCAATTCCGATTTGCAACGGGCATACTTATACCACACTTTCAAAAGTTTGTCAAGTAGAAAATTTATTTTATAATGTTTCTACGGCTGATTAGCTGAGTAACTTAGACGAAAAACACGTTTTTCTCAGCTGATAAAGTTTGAGGTTATTTTTTGTTACCTTACAAAATTTATTAACTTTCTCAGCTTATCATCTTATCAGCTTAACAAAGAACTTTTTTGCAATTCCGATTTGCAACGGGCATACTTATACCACACTTTCAAAAGTTTGTCAAGAGAAAAATTTTGCGTAGCAAAATTTGAGATATGGAAGAATGAATGGAGAGATAGAATAAAAATTTGTATAATATATATGTTATGGAGAAATTCAAATCTGAACTACTATTGCCGGCAGGTTCTTTATCTAGATTAAAAACCGCAATATTATACGGAGCAGATGCCGTTTATTCCGGAACTCCGGATTTATCTTTAAGAGCAAGGTCTTCTTATCCTTTGGAAGAACTTAAAGAAGGAATAGAGTTCGTTCATAATGCAAATAAAAAAATATATCTTACATTAAATTTATTTTCTCACAATAAAGATATCGATAAATTGTCAATATTTGTAAACACAATAAAAGAATTAAATCCAGACGGAATTATTGTTTCCGATCCTGGAGTATTCCAGTTTGTGCACGACAGAATTCCGAATATTCCTTTACATATATCCACGCAAGCAAATGTTTCTTCTTATCTTACCGTAGATTTTTGGAAAAATATGGGCGCAAGTCAATGTGTATTGTCCAGAGAAACTTCGTTTGACGAAATAGTTGAAATAAAACAAAAATGTCCGGATATAAAAATAGAAATGTTCATACACGGTGCAATGTGTATCAGTTATTCCGGAAGGTGCCTTATATCCGCATTTATGGCTTCAAGAAGTGCAAACCAGGGAGCATGTGCTCATTCATGCAGATGGAAATATAAAATGTATCTTGAAGAAGAAGAAAGACCGGGCAACTTTTATCCAATAGAAGAAGATACTAAAGGAACTTATTTTTTTAATTCCAAAGATTTATGTTTAATGCCGAGACTTGATAAAATTTTGCAGGCAAAAATCGATTCTTTAAAAATTGAAGGAAGAACTAAAACCGAATACTATGTTGCACAGACGGCAAGAATTTACAGAAAAGCTATTGACGATTATTATGAAAATCCTGAAAAATGGAATTATGTTAAATATATGAACGAACTTGAAACTTTACAAAACAGAAGATACACATTAGGCTTTTTTGACGGAATACCCGACGACAAATCACAGGATTATATTGATACTTCAAGCCGCAGCAATTACAGAAATTGCGGTTTCGTAAGAGAAAAAAAAGACAATTCGATAATTTTTGAGTTGAGACACAAAGTTTCCAAGTATGATGAAATAGAACTTCTTTCCCCTTACAAATTTGAACCTTACAAAATAAAACTCGGCGACATAAAAATAGCAGATTCGAAAAAAATCGTCGATACGATTTCTCCGGGGAAACTTAACCAGGCAATAAATCTTTCAGTACCGCAAGAAGATGCAAAATTATTTCCTGAATATACTATTGCCAGAATAAAAATCAAATGAAACAAATTTTAATTTTATTATCCGCTGTTATCTTTATATTTATATGTATGGAAGTTATGTTGCAAACAAATTATTATGTGCTTTTATATTTCAATAAAATATATAATAAAGATGTTTCCGTTACACAAACAAAATATAAATTAAAAACAGTAGAAACTTTTGTGAATATTAATGATTATATAAAAAACAAATCTATGGAAACGGTAAAGTAAATGTCTTGTTTAAAACTTGATTTACATGATATTTTTAATAAAGGTAAAGAAATTGATAAAGCTTTAAATGATATCATTCAACAAGCTGTCAATAAAAAAACAGATATTGTTGAAATAATACCCGGTAAAGGAACGGGACAATTAAAAAAGAAAGTTATAAGATTTTTAAATGAGCCGGAAATAAAAAAATTATTTTCCAGATATAAAGTTGACAATATAAATTTCGGTAAAATATATGTATATTTTAATCATAAAAAGGCGGGTAAAAATAAATGAGAAATTTTATTAACGTAACTTTAATAAATATATTTGCATTATTTATGGTATCAAGTATAGTTAACGGTATAACAATATTAAAATGGCAAACGTTGATAGCTTCGGCAATAGTTTTAACGTTTATAAATTTATTCATAAAACCGATAATAAAATTAATAATGTTACCGATAAATGTTTTGACATTAGGACTTTTCACGTTGTTTATAAATGCATTTTTACTTAAGATGTTGCAGATAGTAAAAGGATTTTATATAGAAGATTTCTTTTCGGCATTTATAGGTGCAATTATGTTAAGTATAATATATTTGATAATTGAAAACTTTATTATAACGAAGAATTCTAAAATATTTACAAAATCCGACAGATCTTGTATAAAAAAAACTAACGACGACAATGTTATTGACGTTGAAGGAAGTTACGAAAAAGAAGAGAAAGACAATTAGTAATTAACAACAAAAATAACAGCTTAAAGCTTGTTGTTTATCTAAAAATTTTATGAAATAAAATTTTGCATTGAATTATGTGCAACAATTTGTAAAACAAATTTTATATAGACTTCAAACTATAAACAGAAAAATCGCTTTGTGGTTTTTAATTATAAATCAATACTGTAACGGAGATAAAAAAATGATAACAAAACAAATTATAGAAAGAATATTTTCGGCAGCAAACATTTTAAGATGGAACGATCATATCCGTCCTTTTAATTTTTTTGAAATAGACAAACAGGCACACAAAATGATAATAGCCTACATTATTGCAAAATTTGACGAAGAAGAAAACAAAAAAATAAATTGGATAAATCTTATTGAAGGTGCGATTTTCGAATTTTTTCACAGAACGATGCTTACCGATTTAAAACCGGAAGTATACCACGAGATAATGTCAAAAAAGAAAAAAGAGTTGAACAAGTGGGTACTTGAAAACCTCAATGACGACATATCTCAACTGGGAAGGGAATTTACAAAAAGATTTGAATGCTATTTGTTTGACGACGATTATTCAAAATATGAAAAAAGAATACTTGCTGCTTCTCACGAATTTTCTACAAGGTGGGAGTTCGGAATAATTTATCCGTGGAATCAAGTACTTTACGGTATAGACGCTACGAAAGAAACCGTTGATGCATGTATATCAAAATATCAGGATTTTGTCGGTGTAAAAAAACTTATAATGAACAAAAAATATTACGGGTTTCTTGACTTGTGCGGACAGTTAAGATTTCAGCAGCGTTGGGCACAATCGTTCAGACAACCGAAAACTACCGTTTTGGGACATATGTTTATAGTTGCGATTTTTGTATATTTGTTTTCTCTTGACATGAACGTATGCGAAAAACGAGCTTATAACAATTTCTTTTCTTCATTGTTTCACGATTTACCGGAAATTTTAACAAAAGACATCGTAAGTCCCGTAAAATTTTCGGTTGAAGGGCTTGAAGACATAATAAAAGAGTTTGAAAGAAAGCAGGTTGAAAACAGAATTTTACCTCTTCTTCCGCCGACGTGGCACTTTGAAATGAAGTATTTTATAGAAAACGAATTTGCAAACAGAATTGTGGAAAACGGTGAAATTAAATTTATAGACTCCGTTGAAGAAAAATATAATAAAGACGAATTTTGTGCAGCCGACGGTAAACTTGTAGAAGTATGCGACAAATTATCCGCCTATATTGAAGCGTCTCTTGCTTTAAGATACGGGATACATTCGGACATGTTAAACAAGTCAAAAACAAAACTTTATAATAAATATGCCAATATGAAAATTGCAAACTTAACGTTCAAAAACGTTTTTGATTATTTTAAACTGGAGAATTAATATCCTTCCTGTTCAAGTTCAGTGTCTTTTTCTTCCGCAAAGGACTTTTCGTTATACTGATTTTTTTGAGTATAATAAATTTTCGGAACTGTTCCTTCTAAAAACGCTTCCAAATAAGCGTTTTGTGTTTTGCTTAATGCAAGAAGTCCCGTTTTAGGATCAATAAGAGCCCACTCTATACCTTTGGGACGAGAAAAGTCAACAACAGGATAACCATTTAACGCTTCTTTCATAAACTCCGTCCAAATAGGACAAGCCGTATTTCCGCCGGTAGCTTTGTTACCTAACGACGTTCTGTCATCGTATCCTACCCAAACACCTGCAACAAGCTGCGGAGTGTATCCGACAAACCATGCGTCAACGCTGTCGTTGGATGTTCCAGTTTTACCGGCACACGGTCTTGCCAGTTGTCTTGCAGCATAACCGCTGCCTCTTTTTACAACCCCTTGCAACAAGTTGGTCATAATAAACGATGTTTGAGGAGACAAAACTTCTTTTTCCGTCGGAATATTTTCTTCCAAAATTTTACCGTCTTTATCGATGACTTTTGTAATAAAATAAGGTTCCGTTCTTACTCCGCCGGAAGCAAACGTACCGAATGAAGAAACCATTTCTTGTAACGTAACGTCGCTTGAACCTAAAGCTAAAGACAACGTATTTGTCAACGGACTTTTTATACCCATTTTTCTGGCATAATCTATAACCGTGTTCGGTTTGACTTTATCTATAACTTCTATTGCACAAGTATTAAGAGACCTTGCAAGCGCTTCTCTTACCAAAACTTTGCCTCTGTAACGTCCTCCGTAATTTACAGGATACCATATTTTCATCGGATCGATTATTTCTTCAGGAGTCATCTGTTCCGCCAAAATTTCAACGTAAGACATATTTCTTGACATCAAGTTCCAATTTTTTCCGTCAAACATATATACCATCTGTTCATCTTCAAGTACGGTTGCCGGCGTCATCTGTTTAGTATCAATTGCCGCAAGATAAACGAAAGGTTTAAATGAAGAACCTGCCTGCCTTTTTGCCTGTACGGCTCTGTTGAATTTCGTTTCTTTAAAATCTCTACCTCCGACCATAACGCGTATTGCACCGGTTTTCTGATCTATAGCCATTATGGCTCCTTGAACTTTTTTAGGTTCAACACCTTCTTTTTCAAAAATCGGCAGTTGTTTTTCGTCAAATTTATCCAATGCTTGCGTCAATGCTTTTTCGGCAGCTTCCTGCATTTTTATGTCAAGAGTCGTATATATGGTTAAACCGCCTTTATGCAAAACGTTTGTTCCGTATTTCGGTTCCAATAATATTCTTAAATACTCGACAAAATAGTGTCCGGAAGTTTGTTCCTGAGTAAACTTTTCGGTAGGAACCGGATAATTGTTCGCCTCTTTTTCCTGTTCGTCGGTTATAAAACCGAGCTCTTTCATTCTTGACAAAACAACGGCTCTTCTTTTTAATGCTCTGTCATAATTTTTTAAAGGAGAATAATAATTGGGCGCTTTAGGAAGACCCGCAATCAAAGCGGCTTCCGCCAAATTCAAATCTCTAACGGATTTACCGAAATATATTTTTGATGCCGATTCCGCTCCGTACCCGCCCGCACCGAAATATATCTGGTTTATATATAACTGTAAAATTTCTTCTTTTGTATATTGTTTTTCAAGCTGTATTGTAAGCAATACTTCTTTTATTTTTCTTATAATCGTTCGTTCCGAAGTTAAAAAAATCGTTTTCGACAACTGCTGTGTTATTGTTGAACCGCCTTGTGCAACTCGACCTTTTAAAAGATTTTTAACGAATGCTCTTATTATACCTTTAGTAGATATTCCCCAATGATTATAAAAATCGTTATCTTCTATAGCAATAAAAGCGTTTTGCAAATCTACGGGAATATCTTTTAAAGGAACCAAGACTCTTCTTTCAACAAACAGTTCCGAAATCAGTCTTTCGTTCCTGTCAAAAATCCTTGTAACGATGCTGGGGGTATAATTTTCAAGGTTGGATATAGACGGTAATTCCTCTATAAGTTTTTTTGTATACGCGGCGCCGGCTATTGCAATTATTGAAATAATTATTACTGATATTAAAGTTACTTTAAATCTCATAAACAAATATCCTTTTCATAACTTAATATTATACATAAGAAAAAATTGCAAGGCAATTTTTTAGTTTGACAGTTTAAAAGTTGAAGAGTTGAACAGTTTGTTCAACAAAATTTTAACGAAAACTATTCAACCGTTCAACTGAAAAAAATCGAGTATTTTTTTCTTGAAAAAAATTTTAGACACATATATAATAATGTTAAAAATATGTAAGGATAATACAATATGTCGCATATAGGTTTATTGTTTACGTTAACAAGCGGTTTGACAGTTGCTTTAATTTTGGGGTTTATTGCTCAAAAAATAAAACTGTCGCCGATTGTCGGTTATCTGATAGCCGGAATTTTAATCAGTCCTTACTCGCCCGGAATAGTTGCCGACATAAACACCACACAACAGTTTGCCGAAATCGGTATCATACTTTTAATGTTCGGTGTAGGAATACATTTTAAATTGGCGGATTTAATTGCAGTAAAAAAAATTGCCGTTTTGGGTGCTACTTATCAAATAGCGGCAAGCACGATTATTTCGGCAGGACTTGTACACTTTTTAGGCTGGTCATGGACGGCGGGAATAGTATTCGGCATATCTCTTTCGGTGGCAAGCACTGTCGTCTTAACCAGAGTTTTAACCGATAACAGGCTGTTGCACACACCGACAGGACATGCGGCCGTAGGCTGGTTGATAATGGAAGACTTATTTACCATTTTGGTACTTGTTCTTATGCCGGTATTTTTTGATAAAACTACATCGGAAAACAACTTCTTTTTTACATTCATCATTACTACATTAAAGCTTGCTTTTTTAATCGTTTTTGCTTTGGTCATCGGACAAAAGGTTATCCCTATACTTTTAAGATTTATCGCAAGAACCGGCAATAGAGAGCTTTTCACGTTATCGGTGCTTGTAATAGCGTTAGGTATAGCCGTAGGGGCTGCCGAATTTTTCGGTGCGTCAATGGCGCTGGGTGCTTTTTTGGCAGGTATGGTTGTCGGACAATCGGATTTCAGCGCAAGAGCAACTTCCGAAGCGCTTCCCATAAGCGATGTGTTTGCGGTTTTATTTTTTGTTTCCGTAGGTATGCTTTTTAACGTTTCGTCATTAACTACATCATGGCAGCTGATTTTAATAACGTTCGCGGTGGTTATTTTAGTAAAACCTGTTGTTGCAACAATTGTAGTTTTATTTTTAAAAGAGCCGATGAAAAAAGCCATCCACGTTGCCATCGCGCTGGGACAGATAGGCGAATTTTCTTTTATTTTGGCGTCTCTTGCAATATCTTATAACGTTATGGCACAAGAAACTTACAATGTAATAATTTTCGTATCCATAATAACGATAACTTTGAACACTGTAGCTTACCGCTGGATAGATCCGGCATTACACTTTTTACATAAAAAAGGAATATTGAAATCGCAATATACGATAGATGACGAAATAGAAGAGCTTACGAAAGAAGTACGACACGTCATAATAGTAGGTTACGGTCCGGTAGGCAGAACCATAACGAAAATTCTTTTAAAAGAAAAAATCAACGTAATAATTATAGAAATGAATATTGATACCGTAAGAGCAATAAAAAAGGCTAACATCGACGGATTATATGCCATACACGGAGACGCTTCACAAAGAGAAATTTTGTCAGCTTCCGGCATACTAACGGCGGAAGCATTCGTTATTTCCACGCCTGTTGCCCCGGCAAAAGATATTATTGAAATGGTTAAATCTTTAAATTCAAGAGTAAGAATTTTAATAAATACGACTTATCTTAAACAAGCAAAAACGTTCAGAAAAGATTCCAATTTGGCGGTATGTTCTGCAGAAGGTTCCGTCGCACTTGCTCTTTCGAGAATAATACTCAAAAGTTTAGGTTCAACTGAAGTTGAAGAAGAGTTAAACAAAATTTATGAAGAGCTTATATAAAAATTGTTTCCAATCGTCAATCTTCAAATCTTCTGCCGTTTTTAGTATAATAAGTGAACATTTAATTCAAAAGGTATTATTATGTGTGGAATAGTAGGGTATATAGGCAACGAAAATGCAGTTGAAGTAATATACAACGGTCTTGAAAAACTTGAATACAGAGGATACGACTCTGCCGGTATTGCGGTTATTTGCGATGACAAAATAGAAAGAAGAAGAAGTGTTGGTAAACTTATAAACTTAAAGCAAAACATAAAATCAAACAAAATTTTCGGTAATATAGGTATAGGTCATACAAGATGGGCTACACACGGTAAACCGAGCCAGGAAAACGCTCACCCTCATACCGATTGTAGCGGAAAAATCGTTGTCGTGCATAACGGAATAATTGAAAATTATGTTTCAATAAAACAACAGCTGCAAAAAGAAGGGCATAACTTTGCGTCCGAAACCGATACGGAAGTTGTTGCACATTTGATTGAAAAATATTATAAAGGCGATTTGTTGGCTGCAGTAAAATCGGCACTAAAAAATATAAGAGGCGCTTATGCATTATGTGCCGTATGCAGCGAAGATAAAAATAAAATTGTCGTTGCAAGAAAAGATGCACCGCTTGTTATAGGTCTCGGAGAAAAAGAAAACTTTATTGCTTCCGACGTATCGGCGCTGCTTGCATACACCAAAGATGTAATTTTTCTTGAAAACGGAGACACGGCTCAAATAACAAAAGATTGCGTAACAGTATTTGACGAAACGGATACAGAAATAAAAAGACCGTCTCAAAAAATATTATGGAACGCTTTGCAGGCGGAAAAGTGCGGTTATAAACATTTTATGCTTAAAGAAATTTACGAGCAGACTCAAACCGTACAAGATACTTTCAGGGGAAGAATTTCCGACGAAGAAAACAAAATAATTCTGCAGTCAATAAATTTAAGCAAAGAGGAAATTTCAAAAATATCAAGAATCTGTATCGTCGCATGCGGAACATCTTACCATGCAGGACTTACTGCAAAATTTTTGTTTGAAAGCTTGACGAAGATACCTACGGAAATAGATATCGCGTCCGAGTTCCGATATGCAGATCCGGTTATTGACGATAAAGTTTTAACGATATTTATTTCTCAGTCCGGAGAAACGGCAGATACTCTAGCAGCATTAAGACTTGCAAAAGAAAAAAAATCGAAAACGGTTGCAATATGTAACGTTGTAGGTTCCAGTATCAGCAGAGAAGCCGACAATGTTTTATATACGCATTGCGGGCCGGAAATAGGCGTAGCATCGACAAAAGCTTTTACCGGACAGCTTACGGCATTGTACTTATTTGTGATGTTTATAGCAAGCAAAAAACAAACCGTAACAAAACAACAGCTAGCAGACTTTATAGTACAATTAAGAGATATTCCTACAAAAATCTCGGAAACGTTAAACCTTGCAAACAAAATAAAAGATATAGCGAAACTTTTTCAAAATACGAAACAGTTTATTTATCTTGCAAGAAACATAAATTACCCAATAGCTCTTGAAGGCGCATTAAAATTAAAAGAAATTTCTTACATTTATGCCGAAGGTTATCCTGCAGGAGAAATGAAACATGGTCCGATTGCACTGATAGACGAAACTATGCCCGTAATGGTAATAGCCACTAAAAGTAAAGTTTATGAAAAAATAGTAAGCAATATTGAAGAAGCTAAAGCAAGGGGCGCAAAAATAATTGCAATAGCAAACAAAGGTAACAAAGAAATAATAAAAAATTCCGATTACCAGATTTTTGTTCCGGAAGTCGATGAAATTATTTCTCCTTTAATAAACGTGATACCTTTACAATTTTTTGCATACTACGTTTCGGTAATGAAAGGCTGCGACGTTGACCAACCGCGAAATTTGGCAAAATCGGTTACGGTTGAATAATTTGTGAAAATACAAAAAAAAATATATTTAATAATTTTAGGGATATTATTAGGTTTATTATTGTTAGAGGGAATTTTAAATCTTTTACAACCAGTAATATTAAATAAATTTGTTTTTTTTATTTATAAAGAAGAAAAAGCTCTTTTTAATTATTTATATATAGACATAAAAAAAACTTTCT
>JAZNAT010000104.1:0-3446 GCA_045586665.1 Endomicrobiaceae bacterium
GCCTATTCCGATACCGACAATTATAGGCGGACAAGCATTTGCTCCTTTTAATTTTATACTGTCAATAATAAAATTTTTTACACCGTCCCAACCGTCAAGAGGAGTAAGCATTTTTAAAAAACTTGCATTCTCACTGCCGCCGCCTTTGGCAAGCATCGTTATTTCAATTTTGTCACCCGAAACCTGTTCGCAATAAACATTTGCCGGAGTATTGTCTTTAGTATTTATTCTGTTTAAAGGGTCACAAACTACGGACTTTCTTAAAAAATATTTCATATATCCATGCGAAACGCCTTTATTTACGGCGCACACTATATCGTCACCGACAATTTCGGTTTCTTTACCTTTTTTTATAAAAAAGTTTGCAGTCCCCGTATCTTGACACAACGCAATTTTTTTTGTTTTTGCTATTTCGGCATTTTCCAAAATCTCTTTTAAAATGTTATCGGATAGCGAATTATCGTTTTTTATGTAAGACGATACCGCATCAACAATATCCTGCGGCAAATTAAAATTTATATCGCCACATAAATCGGCAACTTTATTTGTAATATCTTCGCTGTTTATTCGTCTCATATTTTTTAAATTACTTGTTGTTTATCTTTTTTTCCAAATCTTTTATGTTATGTTTTATATCTTTATCGTAAACGTTTAAAGTTAACGCTTTTTTAAAATTTTTTAAAGAGTTTTTGTAATCCTGCATATCTCTTTGTGTTCTTGCCAAATTTGCGTAAGCGTTAATATGGCTGGAGTTTAACTCCGTCGCTTTGTTATAGGCTTTTATCGCCTCGTCACTTTTACCGAAATTTCTTAAAGCATTACCGTAATTGTCCCAAACATCTGCCCTGTTGGGCATCAATTCCGTTATTTTTTTGTAACAATCGATAGCCTGTTCATAATCTTCTCTTATGTCAATACTGTTTGCTTTGCCATTATAACTTTTATAGTTTGACGGCGCCAACATTATTGCTTTCGTATAATCTTCTAAAGCTCCATTTCTGTCGTCCAAATTTGATTTTGCTTCGGCTCTTTTTCTGTAAACTAAATCGTTGTAAGGGTTCAACTCTATAGCTTTAGAACAATCTTTTACGGCACCTTCAAAATCGGCAATTTTTATTTTTATATCGGCTCTTTCTTTATAAGCGTTATCGTAATCCGGAACCAGTTCCGTAACTCTGTTCAAATCTTTTACGGCTTCAACCAAACGTCCCAAATAATTTTTTTCAAACATTGCTCTTTCATAGTAATACCGATAATTCGTATCATCAAGTTTTATTGCTTTTGAATAATCTTCAAAAGCGCCTTTAAAATCTCCGCACGACCTTTTTAAATTTGCTCTGTTAAAATAAGCGTCTGCATCGCCGGGATTTTGTTTTATTGAATTATTAAAGTTATCCAATTCTATCTTTTGTTGAGAAGAATAATTAGGACTTGGATATTCTATTTTACTTGTATCGACATAAGTTTTACAAGAAACAAAAAATATCGGTAAAACAAACAATATTGCAAAAAAAATATTTTTTTTCATAGCCATATTCCTCCCAAACAGAAAAATTTATTTTGATTTTTTTATAAATCCGTTTTTCATCATATCGGCAGTTAAAGCTCTGCTTCTTTTTATCATACTCATTGCTTGAGCATAAAACTTATCGTAACCCAAGTTTCTTTGTGCAACTTTTTCTTTTACGGCTTTTACGGCAACTGCTGCTGCAACTTTGGGATAAACTTTCCAATCGTCCATCGTCGGAAGAATCTGTGTAGGTTTTATTTTGTTATTTGCAATACAAGATGCAAGTTCTACCGCAGCGGTAATACACATATTGTCGGTTATTGCCGTTGCTCTTGCGTCAAGAGTTCCTCTGAACACTCCAGGAAAACCTAGAGAATTATTGACCTGATTTTCGAAATCGCTTCTGCCGGTAGCAACTACGGCAGCGCCGGCTTCTTTAGCGTCCCACGGCCAAATTTCAGGTACCGGATTTGCACACGTAAATACTATCGGATTTTTTGCCATTTTTTTAATCCATTCTTTTTTTATAACGTCAGGTCCAGGCGTAGATAAACAAATTAAAACGTCGGCATTTTCCATTGCCGTTTCTATAGTGCCTTCAACGTTTGCACCGTTAGTATCGCAACACATAGCCCATTTTTCAGGGTGCGTATTCTTTAATTCTTTTCTTTTTTTGTTCAATGTTCCTTTAGAGTCTACCATAATTATATTTGCAGGATTTGCCCCGTAAAACATTATAAGCCTTGCAATGCATATATTTGCAGAACCTGCACCGAGCATCGCAATTTTAACTTTCGAAACTTTTTTGTTAACTACTTTTAAAGCATTTATCAAACCCGCCAAAGTTACAAGTGCCGTTCCCTGCTGGTCGTCGTGCCAGACGGGTATATGGCACTCTTTTCTTAACGTGTAAAGAATAGGAAAACATTTAGGCTGCGAAATGTCTTCCAAATTGACGCCTCCGAAAGAAGGCTGCAAAATTTTTACCGTATTTATAATTTCCTGTTGATCTTTCGTTGCAAGACAAATAGGGTAAGCGTCAACTCCGCCCAAATATTTGTATAATAAGGCTTTACCTTCCATAACCGGCATTGCGGCTTCAGGTCCTATATCGCCCAACCCCAAAACTCTTGTTCCGTCGCTTACAACGGCAACCGAGTTCCATTTGTTCGTATATTCGTAAGCAAGTTCGATGTTTTTATTTATATCCGTGCAGACCGATGCTACTCCGGGGCTGTACCAAATAGCAAAATCGTTGAAATCTCTTATTCTGCATTTGGGAACGACCTCAATTTTTCCTTTATAAAAAGGGTGGAGTTTTCTTGCCTGTTGTGCCGGTTTTTGTGCCGCTTTGAGAAGTTTTTTTACGTTGGTTTTCATGGTAAAATTCGTCCTTATAAACTTTTTATTTATTATACAAATTATGATAAATAAAAAAAAGACGAAACCGCTTGTTATAATAGAGAAAAGATTTTTTATTATTAAAACTTTTTAAAATTTTTATTTTCAAGGCACAGTTAAAGCCGTCTATGAGCGAACAATTTTTAAAACAAAAAACTTATACACTTTTAAAAGTTTTTTCCCGCAGGGCAACGTGTCTTTGTTCGAAGCTTTTTCCGTTACGTTAGGTCGTTAGGAAAAAGCAAGTTGACCGTTGGTTTTAAAAATTGGAGCCAATGGCTTTAGTGCCGGAAAATGAGAAATTTTAAAAGAATAAACTACTAGCTTCCCGATAACGAATTTCGGGAATTATATATAAAAAAAAGATTTTTTTTCTAAACTATTCAACTTTTCAACTATTAAACTTATTATTAAGGATTGTCGTTTAGAATTTGAATGATAAACTTATGAAATGCGAGCCGTAGCTCTCTTCTACCTGCATCGGCAGTTCCAACGCATAATCTATTATCAACTGCGCTTCGTTGGCAAACACAAA
>JAZNAT010000105.1:0-2470 GCA_045586665.1 Endomicrobiaceae bacterium
CATAATAAGTGCAATGAAAACAATAAATTATATATTGTGTTCATCGGAAAGAGAAGCGTTTCTCGTTGAAAGGCAGCTTATAAAAAAAGTTCAGCCTTATTTTAACGCAATGTGGAAAGACGACAAAACTTACCCTTACGTTAAACTTACGGCGGAAGATTTTCCCAGACTTGTTATGACAAGAAAAGTGATAAATGACGGTTCGCTATATTTCGGACCTTATCCTCAATTGACATACATTAAAAAATTAATTGTTTGGTTAAACAAAGTTTTTAAAATAAGATCGTGTAAAATAAGTTTTTCCGAAAAAAATCTGCCTAAAGAAGATAAAGTTAAATCGTGTTTGTATTATCATACGGGAATGTGTTTCGGACCGTGCATGGGTAAAATTTCATCAGAAGATTATAAAAATAATTTAAAAGAAACGGAACTTTTTTTTAAAGGAAAATTTAAAAAATTAAAAATCGCTTGGCAAAAAGAAATGCTGCGTTTAAGTACTGAACAAAAATATGAAAAAGCAAAAGAGATAAGAGACAGGCTTTTTGCAATAGAAGCTATGATGCAAAGAGTTGCAATAAGAGAAATAACAGTCGATGATATAAATCAGTACTTTTTAAAAACAGACTCTTTACAAGAACTCAAACAAATTTTGAAACTTAATAAATTGCCGTATGTAATGGAATGTTTTGACATATCAAACACTTCAGGGATGAATCCCGTTGCTTCAATGGTACGTTTCGTTAACGCCAAACCCGATAAAAGCGGTTACAGAAAATTTAAAATTAAAACAGTTAACCAAATTAACGATTTTGCAATGATGTATGAGGCTGTTTTCAGAAGGTATTCCGGCATAATCAGAAGAAACGAACAGTTTCCGGATTTGATTGTGATAGACGGAGGAAAAGGGCAACTTGCTTATGCAAATTCGGCGTTAAACGAAATAGGAATTTATATACCTATGATATCTCTTGCAAAACGTGAAGAAGAAATTTTTATGACAGGTAAAGAAAAGTCGATAATTTTACCGAGAAACTCTCTTGCGTTAAGGCTTTTACAGTCGATAAGAGACGAAGCACACAGGTTTGCAATAACTTTTCATAAAAGTCTGCGTGCAAAAGATTTTTTAAAAGATAAATAAATAATTTACAATTTTCGTTAATAAGCTCCTTTCGTAAATATTACGGCAACGACCGTTTTTAACAATATTTTCACATCGAATTTTAATGACCAGTTGTCGACATAAAAAATTTCAAGTTCCAGCCTTTTTTCATCCGTAAGCAGACTTCTTCCCGAAACCTGCCACAATCCTGTTATACCCGGTAAAACCTTAAACATTTTGTTGTAACTGTAATTGTGATATTTTCGTGAGATTTCTTCAACTTCTCTTTCAATCATAGGTCTGGGACCGACAAGCGACATTTGTCCTTTTAACACGTTTATCAATTGAGGAAGTTCGTCTATAGAGTATTTTCTTATAAATTTTCCCGTCTTTGTAATTCTCGGATCGTTTTCCATTTTAAAGAAAATGTTATTGTTGTTTTGTTTCAATGTTTGCAATTTGTTGTCGGCATTGTTATACATACTTCTGAATTTATAACATAAGAATTTCTTTTTGTCATATCCGACTCTTGTTTGTTTGTAAAAAACCGTTCCTTTACTTTCAAGTTTTATAAGTGCTGCTATTATTAAAAATAACGGAGACAATATTACTAAAAAAACAAAAGCAAATATTCTGTCGAAAACTCTTTTTAAAAAATAGTCGAACTCTTTTATCGGGTTTGAAATCAACAAAATTACCGGGATTTGAAGTTTGTCGTCAATGACGGTTTTATCCCTTATAAGCTGAGCCTCGGTAGGAAGTATTTTTATGTTCACATCGTTAATTTGTGCCCAGTCGCATAAAGATAAAAATTCGTTGTCTTTTATGCCGTATTCGGAAATAATCAGTTCTTTTATATTTTTTTTAATCGAAAGTTTTTTAAGTTTTTCAATGTTATTTGTATCAAGCATGTAAGGATAATAAAAAACTTTGTTGATATATTCGTTTTTTTTAAAAACTTTTTTATATTTTCTGACATTTTTGCCTATAACCAAAAGATTGTTTCTTATTTTCAGTTTATATATAAGCAAAGATATCGTTTTTTTAAATATATATCTGAACACGAACGTAAACAGCGTCAAGTTTATCCACGAAAAAACTATCAGTATTCTTGAAACGTCGCTTTTTATAACGAACATCAAAACCGAAACGAATATTAAAAACGAAACGGAAGCTTTTAAAGTTTTTATAAACAAATCGAATACAGACATGTAAAAAACGTTGTAGCCGACAAACGAGTTTACAAAAATTATCCACACAGGAATTATACAGCAAGCGGTTATTACAAATTCGTTAAAAGGATAAACGATATTTGAAGAAAAAAGATTTACCAAAACATCGAATCTTAAATGAAAAGAAAATCAAAAAAGG
>JAZNAT010000106.1:0-6519 GCA_045586665.1 Endomicrobiaceae bacterium
AGAATCCGTAAACTCTCCGCTGCCGACTCTAGGCAAAAAAAACATATCGTTATTTACCGGATTTATTTTTTCTTTACTTAAAAAATCGGATAGATTACACGGTAAAACTATTCCGGAAACGTTTTGGTACCCTTGTAAGAAGCAGTAGCTGCATTCGTACAAACATCCGTAACCTATATTCAATATTGAATAGTTACAACATTTCACGTTTTTAGTGCACGGACACGGTTTAAAAAAATCGTATTTTTCGTCAACCAAAAAGAGGTTTTCTCTTCTATTATTATATTTTTCTATGGAAAATTTCTCTTTCTTTAAAAAACTTTTTAACGATTCTATCTCAATAAAGTTTGCTTTCGGATAAAGTTTTTTTATTCTGTTATACAAAAACGAATTTATAACTTCATCCGTATAATAAACATTTTTAGGATCAAATTTCACCGACGTTAAATTTGCCGGAAAGGCAACGATATTTAATTCCGGCAAATAAAAATTTTCTTTTTTTGCCAAGCCGTACGTTTTAGGATAACGTTGTTCTAAAAGAAAATTTTTTACTTTTTCGTAATTAAAATCCGTTATTGAATTTATGACGGTTTCCGGCTCTTTATTATATTTTTTTGATATTTCAAAAACCAGTCTTGTAAGTTCTCTTATTTTGTTTATTCCGAAATTCGTAAATTTTTGCCGTATTATTGAAGAGATAAAAGAAATTTTATTTTTCATTTATAAAATCGCATATCGAATTTGCAAGTTCCTGCCTTACTTTAAGCAGTTGCTCTTTTTGACTGTCGTCAAGTTCGTTTTCAAACGGATTTGAAATCGATACGTGATCGGTAACATAAAACACGGCTATTGCTTTTTTATTTATGGCCGACGCTGCAGAAAATACGGAAG
The DNA here is from genome assembly GCA_045586665.1 of Endomicrobiaceae bacterium. Classification (GTDB taxonomy): domain Bacteria; phylum Elusimicrobiota; class Endomicrobiia; order Endomicrobiales; family Endomicrobiaceae; genus Ruminimicrobiellum. The sequence goes on from JAZNAT010000106.1 coordinate 892, forward strand.
AGCATTCCATATCAACGGCATCAACTTTATTTTTATCAAACCATTCTTTGTAAGCTCTTTCAAGTATAATGGAGTTTGTCGTAATACATTTGACCTGAGAAATATCCTGTTTTGTTCTGGTTAAAAAAAAATCCAACAATATCGTTGACGGGTAATACACATCTGGAGTTCTTTTCATTTCAAGCATTTCGGAAAAACTTTCAAAATTCAAAACTTTTTTTACTATAAGCTTATCGGCAATTTTAACGTTCCCCACGCCACCGCAACTGCCGAATAAAATTATATTTTCGCAAGCCGAATTTTTCAAACATAAAACGATATCTCCTACCAAAAAATTATTTTTTGTAGAAATTACCGTTAATTTATCATAATTCATTATTTTTGAAAAAAACAAATTATATTTTTTCGGTTTTCCCAACTTAGAAAACAAATCATGATCGGACGCCTGACAAATAACACACGTCTTTTTTATTTCTTTTAAGTTTATTCCTAAATTTAATGACAAATCTAACATTATTGATTCCTAATGATGATGTCCGCAACAACCGTTACAGCATCCGGAACTTTGTTTAGCCTGACAACCGGAAGCCGTTGTATGAGAATTCCCAGCAGAAAAAGTTGAAAATTGTTTTTCTATTTCTTTACTTTTACAATCAGGGCACTCTATTTCTTCTTCGTTTATTGAAAACACCATTTGTTCAAATTTCAAACCGCACTTTTTACACACAAACTCAAATAAAGGCATAATATTTTACCGTCCTTGTGCTTTTTCTACCGCAACTTTGTTACCTTTTATATTACTGTTATTTAACGCAGATATAATCTGTCGTGAATATTTTGAAGGCACGTCTACAAAAGAAAACTTATCAAATATATCTATACTTCCTACTATATCTCCGTTAAGTCCTGTTTCTCCGGCAATTGCTCCTACAAAATCACCCGGTCTTATTTTCTTGTTTTTACCGATATTTATAAAAAGTCTCGTCATGCCGCCTTCTTTTGATGCACCGTACCTATTTCGTTTTGAACCGAAAAATTTTCTTTTTGAATTTTTTGAAAAATCTTTTTCGAAATCCGTCACGATCAAATCTATATCTTCGTGCTGTTTATCGGACTTTTCTTCATCTATCATCATTTCAAACAATGCCGCGGCAACGTCAACCGAAGTAACGTTATCGGCTATAAGAGACTCTATTTTACTTATATATTTTTCAAAAGTGTTCTTTTTAAGTGTTTCTTTAAGCTTTTCCATAAAGGAAGAAATTTTTACGTTTTCAACGTCGGCAAGAGACGGTACCGGTATTCTTTTAACAGAAACTTTCGTATACCTTTGAATGTCTCTTAATTTATAAATATCTCTGCCGGCGACAAAACTGAAGGCTTTCCCCGTTCTTCCGGCTCTGCCGGTTCTTCCTATTCTGTGAACGTAAGATTCTATATCCTGCGGAATATCAAAATTAAACACGGCTTCAACATCGTCAACGTCTATACCGCGAGCGGCAACATCAGTAGCCACGAGTATTTCTATTTTACAGTGTCTGAATTTATCCATAACTCTGTCCCTTTGAGTTTGGTTCATATCGCCGTGTATGGCATCTGCGGAATAACCTCTTATTTGCAACTGTGCCGTAACTTCGTCAACTTTTCTTTTAGTATTACAAAATATCAACGAAAGTTTCGAGTCATACATATCCAAACATCTTGCAAGCGCTTCAAGTTTTTGATGTTCCCTTACTTCACAGTACAGCTGCTCCGTCAAAGGAACGGTCAACTTTTCATGAACTACTTTTATATTTTCGGGATGCACCTGATATTTTTTTGTAAGAGCTAAAAACTCTTTAGGCATCGTTGCAGAAAAAAAGACGGTTTGTTTTTCTTCGGGAAGATTTTTAAGTATAAATTCTATATCGTCTCTAAAGCCCATATCAAGCATTTCGTCGGCTTCATCCAAAACGACTATCTTAGTACTTTCCAGTTTTATGGTTTTTCTTTCTATATGATCTATAATTCTGCCGGGTGTCCCTATAACTATATGGACTCCTTTATTTAATGCGGACATCTGCCTAACTATAGGTTGACCTCCGTAAACTGGAACTATATTTATTCCTTTCTTATATTTGGACAACGATTTCAACTCTTCTGCAACCTGTATTGCCAACTCTCTCGTAGGACACATTACAAGCGCCTGTGTAGTTTTTTCTTTCGGCAAAATTTTTTCCAGTATCGGTATCCCGAAAGCGGCGGTTTTTCCGGTACCGGTCTGAGCCTGCCCGATAATGTCAAGACCTTCTATCATTTTGGGTATCGCCAAAGATTGTATAGGGCTTGCTTCTTCAAAACCCATATCCGCAACGGCTTTCAGTATTTCCGACGACAAATTAAGTTCGCTAAATTTAAGTTTTTCCATTATTTATTTTTGCTCCATTACTTGTTTTACCTGTTCGAAGTCAACGTCCGTATCGCAGCAACCGTCTTTTAAAAGAGGAACAAACTGTGCAATGACTTTTAAACTGTCAGTCATTTTTATCCCCTGAGCGCCTTCAAAATGACACGCTACCGCAACAACAGCTTTTATCTTTTCTTCTATCAAAATATTATGAATCGCTTTACCGCCTTTCATAATATAAACTTTTTTATAACCGAGCTCATCTGCAAGATTTTGTATTTTTGCAATCTTACAAGCACCGCACTTTACACAAGAATAATGAGTTCCTTCATCAACAGCTTTACAATTTTTTGTACTTCTCATACAATGCGGCAACAAAACTATTCTTTGGCCATAACCAAAAGATTTGAACTTACGCATCATTGAAGAATTTTTCTTGTTTATAAATTTTGTGTAATTATTCTTGTTAATATTTTTTAAATTAATACATAATTTCATATTTTTTTATTTTAACAAATAGTGTCATAAAATTGCAAAAATTAATTTGCAGTTTTATAATTTATAATTCACAGCTTATAGTTTTTTGTAAAAATTCACAATGTGAATTTTTGTTATTTATCAGAAAAATTTATTTCACAAAATTTTATATTAAACTGCAAAAAAACAATCATCAACAACAAACCAATTTATTCAAGATTTTTAAATATTTTATCGAACTCTTCAAGAGTCGTTATTTTATTGAATTGATTTCTTATACTGCATGCGTTAGGCAAACCTTTAATATAATAAGGAGCAATCTTTCTTAACACGACAAGACCTTTTTCTTTACCGTAATATTGTAAAGAATCTTGTGCATGTTGTCTGAACCATTTTAATTTAGTTTTTATTGTTGACGGCGGCAACATTTTTTCTTTATCAAAGAAAGATTCTATTCTGTTAAAAATATTATAGTTGCCGATAGCTCCTCTACCTATCATAAGTCCGGAACAATTTTTTATTTTTAAAAATTTTTCCGCTGTTTTTATATCTGTAATTCCGCCATTTGCAATTATAGGAATTTTTGAATTTTCACAAGCCAATGCAAATGCCTCAAAATCGGGATCTCCGCTATGAGCAAATTCTGCATATCTTGCATGAAGAGATACCATTTTTATACCGCAATTCTGAGCAATGTCTATAATTTCAGGCGCAACATTTTGTCCTTGTAACAAACCTATTCTTGTTTTTATTGTAACAGGAACGGAAACCGCTTTCACTACCGCCGACAAAACGTCTTCAACCTGTTTCGAGTTAGCCAAAAGGCGTGCCCCGGCACCGACCTTGGTAATTTTTTTTGCCGGACACCCTAAATTTATATCTATAATTTTATATCCCAAATCCTGAATTTTTTTTGCACATTCGGACATAATATCCGGCTTTGTTCCGAATATTTGTGCCGCAACAATATCTTTTTCTTTATCTGATGTAGTTAAAAGTTTATAAGTTTTTTTGTCTCCGTAAACCATAGCCGTAGCTGATACCATTTCCGTAAAAACAAGACCGGCTCCGCCGTCAATGGATAACAGTCTCAACGGCAAATCCGTAATACCTGCCATAGGTGCAAGCATCAAACAATTTTTTAATTTTAAGTTTCCTATAGTAAGTTTTGGAAGTTTTAACATATAGTTACCAATTTTCAAGCTCCAGAGAAGGTTTTATTGAAACGACGTTTTTGTTCGGATAAGAAAAATTTTTCTTTAACGCTTTATGATAAGCGACGTGGGCTACCATAGCGGCATTATCGGTACAAAATACGGGCGACGGTAAAAATATACCTATTTTATTTTTTTTACCCTGTTCTTTAAACATATTTCTTATTAAACTATTACAGGATACTCCTCCGCCTAAAGCAATAGATTTTAATCCGTATTGTTTTGCAGCAACTAGCGATTTTGTAACAATCGTTTCGGCAACAGCCTGCTGAAAAGATGCGCATATATCGTTAACCGTTTGTTGATTTTTTATGTCAACTTTTTTTGAATAATTCAGTACCGCTGTTTTTATTCCTGAAAAAGAAAAATCCCACGTACCTTTAAGAAGAGGTCTTGTAAAGTTAACGGTCTCCGGATTACCGTTTTTCGAAAGCTTATCTATTATCGGTCCTCCCGGATAAGAAAGTCCCAATATTTTTGCAGCTTTGTCAAAAGCTTCTCCGCAGGCGTCATCTCTTGTTCCGCCCAAAAATTTATATTTACCGTAATCTTTTATTATTACAAGCTCCGTATGTCCTCCTGAAATAACGACAGCCAAAAACGGAGGCTTTAAATCTTTATTTTCTATTGCAGCCGAAAAAATGTGTCCTTCTATATGGTTTATTGCAATCAACGGTTTTTTATAAATATAAGATAATGTTTTAGCCGTCATTACACCGACAAGAAGAGAGCCGGCAAGTCCCGGTCCGTAAGAGCAGCAAACATAATCAATGTCGGCAGCAAAATTGTCGAAATAAATATCTGCTTTTTTTAAAGCATCTTCAACGACAACGTTTACATTTTTTATGTGTTGCCTTGAAGCAAGTTCCGGCACAACGCCGTTATACTTTGCATGTATCGGTATTTGAGAAGATATTATATTTGATAAAACTTCGTTTCCGTTTTCAACTACGGAAGCCGACGTATCGTCACATGATGTCTCTATTGCAAGTATTTTCATATATTTTTTACATTTGCCTTCGGACAATTTATATTACAACATCCGTTTTTCAGAACCTTTTTTCTAAGATTTTGAATTATACTGCTGTTCCAATATTGTCCCATATTATATTTTTCTAACATAAAAACAGGATTACCGAAAAACTCACACAAATTATCACAAATTAACGAACCGTGATAAGAAAAAGTTATATCCGTCCATGGAACACGGCAATATCCTTTTATATTATTTTTTTTATTTTTCCCATCTTCTCTTATCATTGAAGAAGAATTAAAAATATCTATATTTTTTAATTTTTTAATCTTTTTTCTCAAACAAGTCAAACACAAAATTTATTAACAGCTTTATACTTATTTCGAGCTAAGCTTATTCAAAAGTCCTTCAATGTTCACGTATTCGCTACCGTTTGCTATGTTTTGAATATTGTTCTTATTAAACAATGTTGCATGTTTTGCAGCCTTTCTTAAAAGCTGCTTGATTGAACCATAGTTTTTTAACACTACTCGTAAGTTCAAATCCTCAATCTTAGATTTAAAGTTTAAAGATACTGC